>DATBCR010000811.1:0-4535 GCA_036270375.1 Pseudonocardiaceae bacterium
CTGACCCCGATCGATCCGGCCGCACCGGACGACTATCCGAGCCGGCTGCAGGAACTGCCGCAGATTGAGTCGTGCTATTCGGTGGCCGGCAACGAGTCGTACGTGCTGCTGGTCCGGGTGGCCAGTCCGGCCGGACTGGAGGAACTGCTGCGGCAGATCCGCGAGTCGGCCAACGTGTCCACGCACACGACCGTTGTGCTGTCCACGCCGTTCGAGGGCCGCCCACCGGCGATCTGACGTGGACGTCAACCGCTCGTAGACTCGGTGGTGGTTGGACATACGCAGGGGAGGCCGCGTTGACACACACCACGGAACTGGTCGAGATCACGTCGCTCGACGAGCTGACGGAGCTTGTCGGACAACCGATACCGCGGGTCGCCGACAAGGTGCGTCCGCGCCTGCACGAGCTGGACCGCGCGTGGCTCGCCGAGTCGCCGTTCTGCCTGCTGGCGACGTCCGCCGCCGATGGCACGTGTGACGTTTCCCCGAAGGGCGACCCGAGGGGTTTCACGCATGTGTTGGACGACAACACGATCGTGCTGCCCGACCGGCCGGGCAACCGCCGGGTGGACGGATTCCGCAACGTGCTGAGCAATCCGCACGTCGGGCTGCTGTATCTGGTGCCAGGGCGCGGCGACACGCTGCGGATCAACGGCCGGGCGCGGCTGGTGCGCGACGCGCCGTTCTTCGACGACCTGATCGTGCGCGGTCACCGGCCGACGCTGGCGTTGCTCGTGCACGTGCGGGAGGTTTTCTACCACTGTTCCAAGGCATTCCTGCGTTCGGAGCTGTGGCGTTCGGAGTCCTGGCGGTCCGAGGCGGCGCCGTCGCGGGTGGAGATCTCGCACGCGCTCGAACGTCCGGATGAGAGTGTCGAGGAGTTGCAACGGTACTACGGGCCGGGCTACGCCGAGAAGCTGTACGGCTGAGCCACCAGCTCGTCCAGTTGGACTCCCAGCAGTGCCAACGGTTTCCGTGCTCGTTCGTGCAGTCGGACGGCCCGGTGCGGGTCGCGGTCGAGCCAGCCGTCCGCGATCGCGTGGGCCAGCAGGGCGGCGGGCGCGGTGCCGCTGAGGTGTTCTCGTCGCTCCGTCCAATCCAGACAGTCCTTGAGCAGCGGGCGGTGGCCGTTCGCCGGCAGTGGGACGCCGAGTTCGGCGAATACCCGAGTGCCGTCCTCGGTCATCGCGAGCCCGGCGGTTCGGTCGAACAGCCCGGTGCGCAGCATGCCGTCCCGCAGCGCCACGCCGAGTCGGCCGGCGAGGTGGTCGTAACAGGTGCGGGCGAAGGCGAGCCGCCGCACCCGCAGTGAGGCGCGGAGGGTGCGCGGCGCGCTGAGTTCGGCGTGCTCGGACAGCCGTTCGATCAGTTCGGCGACCCGTTGGTCGGCCAGCCGGACGTAGCGGTGGCGGCCCTGGCGGACGGTGGCCACGAAGCCGGCGTCGATCAGCTTGCGCACGTGTTCGCTTGCGGTCGACGGTGCGATCGCGGCGGCCTTCGCCAACTCGCCGACCGTCCAGGCACGGCCGTCGATCAGGGCGAGGCACATGGTCGCGCGGCTCGGATCCGCGAGCACGGCGGCGACTTCGGCGAGCCGGAGCGTCTCCATCCGGCCAGCGTAGGCGTCCGACGGTTCGGCGCCGGCCGATACGGCGACGCTTGATAGACAAGCGGGGCGATGCCTCCGTATGCTCGACACGAACCGGGGCAATCGCCCCGCTTAACTCCGGGAGTCGAGTTGACGAGCGCAGCCGAAGTCGCCGAACTGGCGCGCAAAAGCCTGTTGGCGGCCGACCTGTCCGGCTTCACCGACCTGTTCGCATCGGACGCGGTATTCGAGTACCCGTTCGGCTTCCTCGGCGCCCCACCGGTACTGCGGGGCCGCGAGGAGATCCGCACGCACCTGGTGGAGTCCCGTCGCCCCGTCCGGGCCACGATCGAACCGACCGAGATGGCCTCGACAGTGCACGAGACGACGAACCCCGAGGTGGTGGTGGTCGAGTGGGAACTCGCCGGCACCAACCTGGCCACCGGCAAGCCGTTCCGCTTCGCCTCCGGCGTAGGCGTCATGACCGTGCACGACGGCGAGATCACCCGATACCGCGACTATACCAACCCGATCGGCGCGGCCACCGCGACTGGCCGACTGCCCGAACTGATCGCGGCCCTGACCGCCCGAGCGGAATGAGCGGCCGGCACTCAGCCGACCACCATGGCCGCCGGGTGCAGTACGCCGTTCTTGCCGGCCAGGCAGGCGGCCGACCGGTCGTTCGTGGCCAGGAACTGGCTCAGGCACGTGCCGAACGCCGCCTGCCCGCGTGCGTTGGGGTGGAACGACTCCTGCAGTGCGTGGCCGACCCGCTGGTCGTTGTTGATGTCCTGCCATGCCACGGTCAGCCGGGTGAACCACTCGCTTGCCGTGTTCCGGTCGCCGCCCGAGCACGCCTCGTGGTTCTGCCCGGCGGCGGCCAGGTCGAGGAAGCGCGTGCCCGCCTCGTCGGCCGCCTTGTGCAGACCATTGTCCAGGGTGCTCACGGCCGTGCTGCGGACCCACCGCAGGTCGACCTCGCGGAACGGGCAGCCGGCCAGGCTGAGCAGGTCGCCCGCGACGTTCGGTCCGATCGGGGCGGCGTACGACTGCAGCACCAGCTGGTAGTCGCTCGGCTGGTAGTGGACTCGTGCCATCGCCGAGCGGATGTCGCGTAGCACCCGCACCACCTTCGGCACCATCGCGTTGATCCTGTGCTGCCACGCCGACTCGAAACCGGCGCTGCAACTGCCGCGCCGTGCCCAGGCTTCCACACAGCTGTCCAGTACCTGCGCGAAATGGGGATCGTCGTTGGCGCCCACCGCGACCACGATCGCGACCACCCGGTCGCGGGTCGCCAGCGCGGCCAGTTGCGCTGTCTGCGAACGCTCCGTGTAGTGCACGGCCCTGCCAAGCCCGACCTGCGCCGTGTCCGCGCCCGAGCACGCCAGGTTGACGGTCTTCACCACACCGGGCACCGCGGTCCTGTGGATCTCGGCGGCCGCCGACCGGTGGCACCAGTCGCCGCCCGGGCCGTCCGTCGCCGGGTCGTAGTCGCCGGCACCTTCACCCGACACGGTGCTGTCGCCCATCGACACGATGGTCAGCGGCGCGTTGACCGGCGGTCCCGGCCGCGGTGGTGGCGGGACGGGTGCGGCGGAAGCCGCGGTCGCGAACAGGGCCACCAACAACACGCCGGCCAGTATCGCCGGTGAACGACCCCTCCGCACCGCGCCGAGGTTACCGGTTCACGGCGCCCGCGTCTCGTCCGTCACCCATCGCAGATACGCGGCGGCACCGCCGAGTACCGGCACCGCCAGGATCTCCGGCAGGTCGTACGTGTGGTGCGCGGTGATCTGCTCGGTCAACCGGTCCACGGCGTCCACGGTCGTCTTCATCACGACCTGCCACTCCTCATCGGTGGTGAGCGCCCCCTCCCACCGATACGTGCTCCGCATCGGGCCGACCACCTGCGCGCACGCCGCCGCCCGTGCCGACACCACGGCGGTCGCCAGCCGATCGGCGGCCGCCGCACTGTCCACTGTGGTCAGGACGAGGCAGTGCGTCGGCTCGGTCATGCCGTCAGCCTACCGGGAATTCGTTGGCCCACGGCCGGTTCGGCGTGGTACCACATGCCGATGACGGACGGCACACCGCTGGCGCGGGTCGTACGGCAGGCCGGCGGGGTCGACGTCCCGGACCGGCTCGCCACCCTGCCCGGCGCCGACCTGACCACACTGCTGCTGCGCGTGCTGCGCCTGCGCACCGCGCGGCTCAAGCCGACCGACGTGTTTCGCCGCTACGCCGACGACCGGTTCGTAGCGCCAGCCGACGTGCCGTTCGACGTGTTGCGCCGTACCGAGGATCACCTGATCTCCCTGCTGCCGAACGGTTTCCGGCCGATCACACTGGCACCGGTCGTCCCGCTGGGCACGCATTCGGTTGTCGGCACGGTGAACCAGGACAAGGTGCTGTCCACGGTCCGCGGCACCGAGGTCGCCGCCGACCCGACGAACGGCCTCGCCCTGGCCGCCGCGGACCTGCGCCGCCGCGCGCTCGCGGCCGATCCCCGGTCCGGCGAGACCGTCCGGCTGGCCACCGTGCAGCGCGTCGTGCGGGCGCAACTGTTCGGCGGTCCCGGCATGCCCGCGCACTTCGGCCTGCTGGGCATGGTGACCGCCGGCCGCGACACCGGCGACCTCGCCTTCGAACGGCGGCACGCGGTCGAACACCTGCGCTACCTGGCCACTGCCCTGCCCGGCCGGGTCGAATTGCGGCTGACCGTGTGGCAGCCACGCTATGCCGTGGTCGCCGACGCCGTCCGGGCCGCGCTGCCCGACGTGCACATCGTTGACCAGCCGGAACGCGAGGCAGGCCGCGACTACTACACCGGATTCGCGTTCGGCGCGACCATCGTCGACGGCCACGACCGGGTGGACATCGCGGACGGCGGTTTCGTGGACTGGACCCAACGCCTGCTCGGCAACCACAAGGAAAGGTTGTGCAC
>DATBCR010000812.1:0-1959 GCA_036270375.1 Pseudonocardiaceae bacterium
CCGCCGCCCGCCGCCTGGTTGCCCTTGTTGGGCGTCGGCGCCGGGGTGCTGTGCGCGCCGGCACGGTCCGGGGCCTGGCCGCGGGTGTTGGTGTCCTGGCCCTTGCCGCCCGCTGTGGCCAGGTAGCCGGGCACCTGCTGGCGGCCGTCGCCGAGCGGGGTCGGGTCGAAGGAGATCCAGCCGTAGCCGGGGAAGTACGACTCGACCCAGGCGTGCGCGTCCTGCGTCGTGATGGTCTGGTGGCCGTTGGAGCCGTAGCCGTCGGTGAAGCCGATCGCCAGCCGGGTCGGGATGCCGAGGGCGCGCAGCATGACGCCCATGGCCGACGCGAACTGCTCGCAGAAACCGGTCTTGCCGTTGAAAAGGAAGTCAACCAACGCGTCGCTGGTGACCGGCTTCGCGGTCTGCGTGCTGTAGATGAAACCGTTGGCGGTGTTGTGGAAGTAGTTGAACAGGGCCTGCGCCTTGTCCAGTTCCGTCGTGTCGCTCGCGGTGATCTGCTGCGCGAGCGCGTACACCCGCTGGTCGACGCCGCTGATCTTGAAGTACCTCGGGTCGACCGAGCTGTAGTCGCTGCTCGCGCCCTCCAGTTCGGTCTGGGTCGGCACGCTCAGGTCGGCGGTCTCGACGTAGGTGCCGGGCCGCCGGCCGGACACGCTGTAGACGATGCCGGACGTGTTGTCGTACCGGTAGTCCGACGAGATCCCCTGCAGCCGGTTGGGCATACCGAACGTCGGCAGCCAGACGTCCTGAAAGCCGACGCCGCGCAGGGTGATCTGGGTCTTGCGGTCGCCGCTCGGCTCGCCGGGCGCCAGCGGCAGCGGTCCGTTCGCGGGGACGCCGGCCGCCATCTGGGTGCTCGCCACCCAGCCCTTGTTCGACTGGTAGTCCGGCAGCGTCAACGCCTTCAGGTAGGGCGCGCCGTTGGTCGGCAGGCCCGTCACGTCGAACACCTCGGCCGTGCCCTGCTGGCCGAGCATGCCCTGCAACACGGTGAACGGCTCGATGCCGAACTGCCCTGTGCTGCCGTGGCCGCCGGTGTCCGACCCGGGCAGCCGGCCGACCGTGCCGATCAGCGTGAACGTGGCGCCGACGAACAGCGCGAGCACGACGGCGACCGTGGTGATCGCGGTGGTGGCCGGCGCGACCCCGGTGGTGGCCACCGCGGGCAGGCCGAGTTTGCCGCGCCACGCCTGGTGTCGTTGCACCCCGTCCACGGCCAGCATGACCGTGAAGGCGGCCGCGCCGAGCACGAAGCTCCACCACGGCAGCAACTGGTCGTCCAGCGACGCGGGCACCGCGTACACGCAGAGCAGGATCAGGCCGGCCGCCGCGGGCACCTTGGCGGTCACCGCGAGCGTGTCGACGGCCACCGCGACCAGGCCGATGGACATCACGATCAGGCACAGGATCGCCTGGTCGGCGTTGATCGGCGGGACACCGTTCTGGATGTCGGTACCTGCCGTGCCGAACACCAGGCCCAGGTCGTGCCACGCGGCCGGCCCCGGCAGCACGACCAGGAAACCGGAGCTGGTGAACAGCGTGACCATCAGGCACAGCAGCACGAACACCTGGCCGAGCCAGATCAGCGGGGCCGGCGTGCGCAGCGCACGCAACGCGGTGCCGGCGGCCACGACCACCACCACCGACACGATCGAATAGGACAGCCAGTTGAACCCGGTGACGATGCCGGAGATCGCGGTGGCCGAGCAGATCGACGCGATGGCGCCCATCGCCGGCATGGCCAGCGTGGACCCGGCGGTCGGCCCGCCAGTGCCGTTGCCACCGCCGATGCGGGTGGTGGCCGGCGGCCGGGTCATCGGCCGCTGGTCGCGCCCCGGCTGGGCCGGCCGGTTCTTGGCGAAATCGGTGGTCACCGGAAGCCTCCCTGCCTCATCCCGCCACGCACCGCGCCGATCCGGCACAGTTCCGTCCACGCCTCGGCCATGCCCAGAACCG
>DATBCR010000813.1:0-15714 GCA_036270375.1 Pseudonocardiaceae bacterium
CACGGGACGGTGCCGTCGCCGACGAGCCCCGGCGGGAAGCGCCGGCCGTCGGTGTGCCGCCGCAGGCCCGCCCGAACTGGCCGGACCAGCGCCACCAGCAGACCCCGGCGCCAGGACGGCGACCGGTGCCGGTGCGTGTGCAACAGGCCCAGGCCCGGCCGCCGCAGGCGAGAGCCGCGCAGCCGGCCGTCGCACCGCAACCGCCGCCGTCCCAACAGAAACCGCCACCACAGCCACCGCCACCGCCGCCGCAACAGCAGGCGACCCGGGTGGCCGAACCGGTCCGGCCGCCCGTGCACCGCGAACCGCCGCCGCCGCGCCCGCCGGCCCCGCCGCCCGACGTCGAGCGACACGCGGGCTGGCCGCCGCCGTCCCGGTCGGAGACGTCAAGACCGGACTTCGCACGCCCAGAACCCGCCGCCCATCACGCCGTCGACCGCACCCGGCGCGCCGAGCCCGTGGACCGTTCCCGGCACCGCGTCCCCGACCCGCCCCCGGCCGACCCGGACCCGTCCCCCGGCGGCCGCAGACGCGCGGAAGAACGGCCGAGCGACTGGCAGGCCTACCGCGAATGGCGTGCCCGCGAGGAATCCCAGCAGCCCCAACAACAATCGCAACAGCCGCCGCAACCGCCGGCGCAACAGCACGGTGGCTGGCAGACCGACCCGGAGACCACCGGCGCCCACACCGCGGGCCGCTCGGTGACGGAACTCCTCGCCGCACACGGCTCCCACGACACCCCACGCCACCACCGCCGCCGCGCCGACTGACCCGGACCCGGCTGCCGGGTGAAGCTCGTCACCCGACCGGAGCACGCCGTTTTCGCTGCGGTTAGGCTCCGTGCGTCGTCTGGTACCCGTAACGCAGAATCGGGACTGGAACGAGTGTGAGGGGGAAGCTCACGATGAGCGCAGAGTCGCGCGTGCCGTGTGGTGACCGAATGCCGGTGCGACCGGGGATTTTCCGGTGAGCAGGCCGGCGCGCCTCGCGGTTGGTGTGGTGTCGGCCGGCCGGGTCGGGTCCGTGCTCGGCGCCGCGCTCGCCAGGGCGGGTCACACCGTCGTCGCCGCCAGTGGCGTGTCGCGGGCGTCCGCCCGCCGGGCCGCCGAGTTGCTGCCGGACGTGCCGCTGCTGCCGCCGGACGAGGTCGCCCGCCGCGCCGATCTGGTTCTGCTCGCCATCCCGGACGACGTGCTCGCCGGCACGGTTCGGGGGCTGGCCGCCGTGGATGCCTTGCGTGCCGGGCAGATCGTCGTGCACACGTCCGGGGCGCACGGGGTCGACGTGCTCCGGCCGGCCGCCGACGCCGGTGCCCTGCCACTCGCCCTGCACCCCGCGATGACGTTCGCCGGCCGCCCTGAGGACCTGCAGCGCATCCCGGCGTGCAGCTTCGCGGTCACCGCCGAGCCGGCCGACGAGGCCGCGTGGAGCGTCGGCGAGGCCCTGGTGGTTGAGATGGGCGCGGAGCCGGTCCGGGTGCCGCAGTCCGCCCGCCCGCTGTACCACGCCGCCCTCGCGCACGGCGCGAACCACCTGGTCACGCTGGTCGCCGAGTGCGCGGACCTGCTCCGTTCGGCCGGCGTCAACCCGGCCGAACGCCTGCTCGGCCCGCTGCTGTCCGCGGCTCTTGACAACGCGCTGCGGCACGGCGACCGCGCCCTGACCGGGCCGGTCGCCCGGGGCGACGTCGGCACCCTGCGCGTGCACCTGCGGGTGCTCGCCGAGACCGAACCGGCCGTGCTGCCCAGCTATCGCGCGCTGGCCGAACGCACCGCCCGACGGGCCGAAGCCGCGGGCCTGCTGCCCGCGTCGGCCGCGGCCGAGATCGCCGCCGCGCTTGAGGAGGAGAAGCCGTGTTGACACCGGGCGAGGTGACCGTCTACCAGGATCCGGCCGAGATGGCGAAGGTCACGCGCGCGTTCCGTACCAGCGGTCGCCGTGTCGCGCTCGTCCCGACCATGGGCGCCCTGCACGACGGGCACCGCGAGCTGATCCGCCGCGCCAAGCGGATTCCCGGTGTCGTCGTCGTGGTCTCGGTGTTCGTGAACCCGTTGCAGTTCTGGCCGAACGAGGACCTGTCCCGCTACCCGCGCCCGTTCGAGTCCGATGTGGACACCTGTCGGCGGCTCGGCGTGGAACTGGTCTTCCACCCGGATGTCACGGACGTCTACCCGGACGGCGACGCGGTCGTCACCGTCCATCCCGGCCCGCTCGGCGCCGAACTGGAGGGTGCCAGCCGGCCGGGGCACTTCACCGGCGTGCTCACGGTGGTCGCCAAGCTGTGCAACATCGTCCGCCCGGACTACGTCTTCTTCGGCGAGAAGGACTACCAGCAGCTGGTCCTGATCCGCCGGATGGTGTTCGACCTCGACCTGGACGCGTCCGTCGTCGCCGTGCCGACCGTGCGCGAGGACGGCGGTCTCGCGCTGTCCTCCCGCAACCGTTACCTGGACGCGGACCAGCGGGAGGCGGCGCTGTCGCTGTCGGCGGCGCTGTCCGCGGGCGTGCACGCGGGTGTGGACGGCCCGTCCGCCGTGCTCGCCGCGGCCGGTGCGGTGCTCGCTGCGTGTCCCGGCGTCGCCGTGGACTACCTGGAACTGCGTGGCGACGACCTCGGCCCGGTGCCGTCGTCGGGCCCGGCCCGGCTGCTGGTGGCCGCCCGCGTCGGTACGACACGCTTGATCGACAACGCGCCGGTCCTGTTGGCCGACGCCGGAAAGGTGTTGTAGGACAGTCATGTTGCGCACCATGCTCAAATCGAAGATCCACCGCGCCACCGTCACCACGGCCGATCTGCACTACGTCGGCTCGGTGACCGTCGACGAGGACCTGATGGACGCGGCGGACCTGCTGCCCGGCGAACAGGTGACCGTCGTGGACGTCACGAACGGCGCCCGCTTGGAGACCTACGTGATCGCCGGTGAGCGCGGCAGCGGAGTGCTCGGCATCAACGGCGCGGCCGCTCATCTCGTGCGGCCCGGCGACCTCGTCATCCTCATCGCGTACGGCCTGATGGACCGCGCCGAGGCCACCTCGTACCAGCCGAGGGTGGTGTTCGTGGACGAGCGCAACCGGGTGCTCGACGCCGGCACCGATCCCGCGCACGCGCCGGCCGATTCGGGGCTGCGCAGCGGTGGCGCCCTGCCGCCGGGCATGGTCCAGATCGACATGCCGAGCGCCGAGACCGACGCGGCCGCCGCGCTGGACGCGTTGCTGCAGGCCGAGAACTGAAGGACGGCGCCCGTGCTGCTGTGTGTAGACGTCGGCAACACCAACATCGTGCTCGGCCTCTACGAGGGCCGGGGCGACGACGCGAAACTGGTGCGCGACTGGCGGATGCGCACCGACGCCCGGATGACCGCGGACGAGCTGGCGCTGACCATGCGCGGCCTGCTCGGCCCGCACGCCGGCGAGGTGACCGGCGTGTCGGCGCTGTCCACCGTGCCCGCGGTGCTGCGCGAGTTGCGGGCGATGATCAGCCGCTACTACCAGCACGTGCCCAAGGTGATCGTGGAACCCGGTGTGCGGACCGGGGTGCCGCTGCTGATCGACAATCCGCGTGAGGTCGGCGCGGACCGGGTGATCAACAGCCTTGCCGCGCACCACCTTTTCACGTCGGCGTGCATCGTGGTGGACTTCGGCACCTCCACCAACATCGACGTCATCTCGTCGAAGGGTGAATTCCTCGGCGGTGTGTTCGCGCCCGGGATCGAGATCTCCATCGACGCGCTGGCCGCCCGCGCCGCGCAACTGCGCAAGGTCGAGGTGGTCCGGCCGCGCTCGGTGATCGGCAAGAACACCGTGGAATGTCTGCAGTCCGGCATTCTCTACGGTTTCACCGGTCAGGTGGACGGCCTCGTCCGCCGGATCACCGCCGAACTGCGCGGCGGCGAACCGGACCCGATCGAGGTCATCGCCACCGGCGGCCTGGCATCGGTCGTGCTGGCCGAGTCCGAGACCATCGGCCACCACGTGCCGGACCTGACCCTGCTCGGCCTACGCCTTGTCTACGAGCGCAACATCCACTGAATCACCGTGGCGTGGCACGGATACCGACACTGATCATCGGTATGTCGAACTCGCCGTCGGCGGACGCCGGGTTCGCCAGCAGGAACTCCCGCGTCCGCGCCAGCGCCGCCGCCCGCTGTTTCGGCGTGCTGACCAGCATGTTCGACTGTGTCGCCACGGTGTTCACCAGGCTGTCCACGGTCCGCCGGGTGCTGTGCAGGAACGTGGCCTGCTCGGTCGGGCCGAGCGGCTCAAGGTTCTCCCAGCTCATGTTGGACTCGGAATACGCGATCCCCTCGGTGATCCGGCAGAACTCGGCCACCCACGGCACGCTGTCGTCGTACACGTTCCACGCCGCCACCAGGAATCCGCCCGGCAACAGCACCCGGCCGATCTCCGGCAGCGCCCGGTCCAGGTCGAACCAGTGCAGCGCCTGCCCGGCGAACACGGCGTGCACCGACGCGTCCGGCAGCGGGATCACCTCCGCGGTGCCGGATCTGGCCTCCACACCGGGAAACCGCCTGGTCAGCTCGGCCAGCATGGACGTGTCCGGCTCGACCGCGACCACCTCGACGTCGAACGCGAGCAGCCCCTCGGTGAGCTTGCCGGTGCCCGCGCCCAGATCGAGCACCCGCAGACCGTCCGCCGACGCGGCCGACGCCGGTTCGAGCGCCCACGCCAGCAGATCCGCCGGATAGTTCGGCCGGTACTCGGCGTAGGCGGCCGCCTGGCTGCCGAACGACGACGCGCGGCGGGCGGTTTCGGTCGCCCGGTCCATGCTGTGATCCATACCGCCACGGTACGGCGCCGCCCTGACGAGGGCACCGTGTTGGCGGGTACGTACCATTTTCAGGCGTGAACGCGGAAATCCCGGCCCAGCCGAGGGGCGACGACGACCTGCCGGAGCAGTTGCGGATACGCCGGGACAAGCGCGCCGAGTTGATCGCCCGAGGGATCGACCCGTATCCGGTGCGGTTGCCGCGCACGCACACCCTGCGCGAGATCCGGGACCTGTACCCGGATCTGCCCGTCGACACTCGGACCGGCCAGGTGGTCGGCGTCACCGGCCGGGTGATGTTCCTGCGCAACACCGGCAAGCTCTGCTTCGCCACGCTGCGCGACGGCGACGGCACCGAACTGCAGGCCATGCTCAGCCTCGCCAGCATCGGCGACGAGGCGCTGACCGCGTGGAAGGCGGATGTCGACCTCGGTGACCATGTTTTCGTGCACGGCGAGGTGGCCACGTCCCGCCGGGGTGAGCTGTCGGTGATGGCCGACTCGTGGCGGCTGGCCGCGAAGTCGCTGCGCCCGCTGCCTGTCGCGCACAAGCCGCTGGCCGAGGAAACCCGGATGCGCCAGCGGTATGTCGACCTCATCATGCGACCGGCCGCGCGTGCCACGGTGCTCACGCGGGCCGCCGTCGTCCGTTCGCTGCGGGATTCCTTCCACCGGCGCGGCTTCGTCGAGGTCGAGACGCCGATGTTGCAGACGCTGCACGGCGGTGCGACGGCCCGACCGTTCGTGACGCACTCCAACGCGTTCGACATCGACCTGTACCTGCGGATCGCGCCGGAGCTGTTCCTCAAGCGCTGTGTCGTCGGCGGCCTGGAGAAGGTCTTCGAGATCAACCGGAACTTCCGCAACGAGGGCGCCGACTCGTCGCACTCGCCCGAGTTCGCCATGCTGGAGTTCTACGCCGCGTACGAAACGTACGACTCGATGGCGGTGCTCAGCAGGGAACTCGTCCAGGAGGCCGCACAAGCGGCGTTCGGCACTCAGGTTGTGACGCTGGCCGACGGCACGGAATACGACCTGTCCGGTGAATGGACCAGTTTGTCCATGTATGAGTCGCTTTCCAAAGAACTTGACGCCGAGGTCACGCCGGAAACACCGGTCGAGATCCTGCGTCGGCACGCGGACACGCACGGCATGCCGGTGGACCCCAAGCACGGCCACGGCAAGCTGGTGGAGGAGCTGTTCGAGCACCTCGTCGGCGACCAGTTGTACGCCCCGACGTTCGTGCGTGACTTTCCGGTCGAGACGTCACCGCTGACCAGGGCGCACCGCAGCCTGCCCGGCGTCGTCGAAAAGTGGGACCTCTACGTGCGCGGATTCGAGCTGGGCACCGGATACTCCGAGTTGGTCGACCCGGTGGTGGAACGCGACCGGCTGACCGCCCAGGCCCGATTGGCCGCGGCGGGCGACGACGAAGCGATGCCGGTGGACGATGACTTCTTGCGATCACTGGAGTACGGAATGCCACCCACCGGCGGCGTTGGAATAGGTATCGACCGGTTGCTGATGGCGCTCACCGGGCTCGGTATCCGCGAGACCATCCTGTTCCCACTCGTTCGCCCCGAATGAGGGACAAACCGCGCCAAGTAGTTGCGTAGCCCCCGGTATATTGGGCTAACCTGTGGCCAAGTGGATTCACGCCACTACGTCACGTCCGTCAGTCGGTATCGTTCGGGGTCATTCGGCTCTAGGAGGAAGCATATGGCGCAGAAGGTCACGGTGACATTGGTCGACGACCTCGACGGTTCGCAGGCCGAGGAGACCGTTGAGTTTGGCTTGGACGGTGCCAGCTACACCATTGACCTGTCCGGCGACAATGCCGGCCGGTTGCGCGACGCGCTGGACGAGTACGTGGAACACGCGCGCCGTGCTGGCGGCCGCAAGCGCGCGGCCGGGCGGCCGTCCGCCGGTCGGGCCCCCCGTCCGGCCTCTGCGGATCGCGAACAGAATCAGGCGATCCGGGAATGGGCTCGTAAGCAGGGTATGAAGGTGTCCGATCGTGGCCGTATCCCGGCCGAGGTGCTTGAGGCGTACCACAAGAAGAACTGAGCGCCTGCTTACTCCCGCTAACGACTGCTGACGAGCTGGCCGGTCCTGGCTCCCACTTACCGGGGAACCGGGATCGGTCGCTATCGGCTGTTCGTACCAGTGCCGGACTGCTATCTGTGCGAACACCGGGCGGGTGCGGCACGACTTCATCGAGTCAGGCCAATTGCCGTTCATTTAGCGTTCGCATACCCTGGGGCACGTCCCACACGGCCCCAATCCACTACGCAGAACGTAGTGAAAGCAACAACTCTCCCTTCGTCGTGTCCACGCGTCGGCCGAATCCCTGCCACCCGCCGGTCGCAGGGTGGACGGCGACGTGAACGGCTTGAGTGCGCCCGGAGCCAGTGCGGTGGGCAGCACCAATGCGGCGTTCGCCGCGCCAACGTCCTCGTTTCCACAGAACTGCCCGATTCGCCAGAAAGCGCCGTCCAGCGCGTCGGTCGCCGCTGCCCACAACGTGTGCCGGCCGAATCGCATTCGGTGGCCGAGCGTGCCGTCCAGCGTGGCGAGGAACCGGGCCGCGTGCGCCGCGTACCGGCCGCGCAGCACGGCGGCCAGCGCGGCATCGTCCGGCAGGGGCATGGCGGCCGGATGGTCGGCGTCCGGGTCATCGGCGAGACAGGCGAAGTCGTCACCGAGCAGCGCGATCTCGGCCGGCCGAGGGTGGTCCGGGTCGAACCGGACAGCGAGGTCCACCGGGCGCAGGCCGGGCACCCGGCGGGCGGTGTGGAACAGCAGCGCGCCGACCTGTGCCGGCACGGTCAGGTACCAGCTGAGCAGATAGCCGGTCACGGTCCGGTCCGGCGCCTCGCCGTACTCGCGCCGCAGCCACGTGCCGAGGCGGTCCACCCAGCCGGCCAGGGCGTCGGGCTCGGCGATCAGGTCGGCGCAGCGCAGCCAGCCGCCGTCGGCGGGCAGGCCGTGCCGCAGCCGTACCTCCCGCTGTTGGCCGGCCGCCAGCAGTACCGAGCCCGCCAGGCCGCCGTCACCGAGGACACGCGCCATGGTCACGAGTCGACCACCTCCCTGAAGCAAGGTTTGCCTTACCTTACTGGAGGCTTGATGAGGGCCACCCGAACGGCCTAGGCTCGGCAACTGAGCACGATCGGAGGTGTCCTGTTCGCGCTTAGCGGACAAGCTGCACCTGCCGGAATCCGCTCGCCGGTCCGCGCGTTTGTCCTGGTGCAAGGGTTTTCTCGGTCCAGCTAGATGCGCGAGTTCACGTACATCGAACTGAGAGCGACAGGGCCTGCGACTACAGTGGTCGTAAGGTGCTGATCCCGCCGCAAGTGGGCGCAGGGACGCCGACGCAGCAGTCAGGGAGTGCGAATGTTCGAGAGGTTCACCGACCGCGCGAGGCGGGTGGTCGTCCTGGCCCAGGAAGAGGCCAGGATGCTTAACCACAACTACATCGGCACCGAACACATCCTCCTGGGTCTCATCCACGAGGGTGAGGGTGTCGCGGCCAAGGCCCTCGAATCGCTGGGCATCGCTCTTGAGGGCGTGCGCCAGCAGGTAGAGGAGATCATCGGCCAGGGCCAGCAGGCGCCGAGTGGGCACATCCCGTTCACGCCTCGGGCCAAGAAGGTGCTCGAGCTGTCACTGCGCGAAGCGCTGCAGCTCGGCCACAACTACATCGGCACGGAGCACATCCTGCTCGGCCTGATCAGAGAGGGCGAGGGCGTCGCGGCCCAGGTCCTGGTCAAGCTGGGCGCCGACCTCAACCGGGTCCGCCAGCAGGTGCTCCAGCTGCTTTCCGGCTACCAGACCGGCAAGGAGTCCTCGGAGAGCACCACCCGCGGCGAGGGCACGCCGTCCTCATCGCTGGTGCTCGACCAGTTCGGGCGCAACCTCACCGCCAACGCGCGGGAGGGCAAGCTCGACCCGGTCATCGGCCGGGGCAAGGAAATCGAGCGGGTCATGCAGGTGCTGTCCCGCCGCACCAAGAACAACCCGGTGCTGATCGGCGAGCCCGGCGTCGGCAAGACCGCCGTCGTGGAGGGCCTCGCCCAGCTGGTGGTCAAGGGCGAGGTCCCGGAGACGCTGAAGGACAAGCAGCTCTACACGCTCGACCTCGGCTCCCTGGTGGCCGGCTCGCGCTACCGGGGCGACTTCGAGGAGCGCCTGAAGAAGGTGCTCAAGGAGATCCGCACCCGAGGCGACATCATCCTGTTCATCGATGAGCTGCACACGCTGGTCGGTGCGGGCGCGGCCGAGGGCGCCATCGACGCGGCGTCCATCCTCAAGCCGATGCTGGCCCGAGGCGAGCTGCAGACCATCGGCGCCACCACGCTCGACGAGTACCGCAAGCACGTGGAGAAGGACCCGGCCCTAGAGCGCCGGTTCCAGCCCATCCAGGTCGGCGAGCCCTCGCTGGAACACACCATCGAGATCCTCAAGGGCCTGCGCGACCGGTACGAGGCGCACCACAGGGTGTCCATCACCGACTCGGCGCTGGTCGCCGCGGCCACCCTCGCCGACCGGTACATCAACGACCGGTTCCTGCCGGACAAGGCGATCGACCTGATCGACGAAGCTGGCGCCCGGATGCGCATCCGCCGGATGACCGCACCACCGGACCTGCGCGAGTTCGACGAGAAGATCGCCGACGTCCGCAGGGACAAGGAATCCGCCATCGACGCGCAGGACTTCGAGCGCGCAGCGAAACTCCGTGACGCGGAGAAGCAGCTGCTGGCCCAGAAGGCCGAACGCGAGAAGCAGTGGAAGGACGGCGACCTGGATGTCGTCGCCGAGGTCGACGACGAGCAGATCGCCGAGGTACTGGCCAACTGGACCGGCATCCCGGTGTTCAAGCTGACCGAGGAGGAGACAACTCGGCTGCTGCGCATGGAGGACGAGCTGCACAAGCGGATCATCGGCCAGGAGGAGGCTGTCAAGGCCGTCTCCCAGGCGATCCGCCGCACCCGCGCCGGGTTGAAGGACCCGAAGCGGCCGTCCGGCTCGTTCATCTTCGCCGGCCCGTCCGGCGTCGGTAAGACTGAGTTGTCGAGGGCGTTGGCCAACTTCCTGTTCGGCGACGACGACGCACTCATCCAGATCGACATGGGCGAGTTCCACGACCGGTACACCGCGTCGCGGTTGTTCGGTGCCCCGCCGGGATATGTCGGCTACGAGGAGGGCGGCCAGCTCACGGAGAAGGTCCGGCGCAAGCCGTTCTCGGTGGTCCTGTTCGACGAGATCGAAAAGGCCCACCAGGAGGTCTACAACACGCTGCTGCAGGTGTTGGAGGACGGCAGGCTCACGGATGGCCAAGGACGCACGGTCGACTTCAAGAACACCGTGATCATCTTCACGTCCAACCTGGGCACCGGCGACATCTCCAAGGCGGTAAGCCTCGGCTTCACCACCGGCGAACGCGACGGTTCGAACTACGAGCGGATGAAGCAGAAGGTCAACGACGAGCTGAAGAAGCACTTCCGCCCGGAGTTCCTCAACCGCATCGACGACATCATCGTCTTCAACCAGCTCACCAAGGACCAGATCATCATGATGGTCGATTTGATGATCACCAGGGTGGAGACGCAGCTGCGCAGCAAGGACATGGGCCTGGAACTGACCCCACTGGCCAAGCAGCTGCTGGCCAAGCGAGGTTTCGACCCCGTGCTGGGCGCCCGCCCACTGCGCAGGACCATCCAGCGCGAACTGGAGGACCAGCTGTCGGAAAAGATCCTGTTCGGGGAACTACAGCCCGGCCAGATCATCGTGACCGACGTAGAGGGTTGGGACGGCGAAGGCGCCGACGACAAGGCAAAGTTCACCTTCCGAGGCGAACCCAAGCCAAGCAAGGTCCCGGACGTCCCACCAGTAGACCTGGCAGCATCATCAGGAATCATCAGCGACGCCACCGAATCCGAGTCCGACTGACCAGTCGGCTCACATAGGCCCGCAGATTCTGTAGGCCCGCACGACAACGACCTGGCCGCCCGCACTCCACGGGCGGCCAGCGCCGTTCCACCAGCCCAACCACACGATCGGGCGAACCGCCCCAAATACCGGCTTCGACCGGAACTATCCGCGCTGCGATTTCGTTGCGTGAAAGAATGTTGTAAGCGCGCGCGAGGCTCACGCGCAAAGCCTTGTCCGCCCCGCCCCGCCCCGCCCTCAGCTCAGCCCAGCCAGCACCGCCCGGCACACCGTGTCCAGCCAGCACCGGCCCCCGCCAGCCGCCAGCCAAGCCACCCAGCCGCAGCTGAAGCATCCGGCACCCTCTGCGCTCGCCTCGCCTCGGACTCGGAGTCGACAGCAGGGCAGCGCGTACCTGGCGGCATGGACCGATGGCACCCGCGGGCGCCGAAGCCCGTCGGCCAGGCCGGAACCCGAGGCACCGAGCCGACGCCCCAGGCCAACGCCACCACAGGGCGAGCGGCGACTGGCCGCGTTGACTGGGTGCCGGCCCGCCGCCCTGGGCGGCCATCAGCTGGCTCGGGAATCGCATCGCTGAGCCGTGGACGCTCGGGTTCGACATCGCTGCAGGGGCCGGCAGCCTGGCGGCATTGATTGGGTGCCGGCCGGCTGGCACCGGGCGGCCCTGAGCCAGCCCGGACATCGCAGCGCTGAGCGGTGACGCGCCCGGAGCTGAGCGGTGACGCCCCCAGGTTCGACGCCGCTACAGGGCCAGCGCTCAGGCGTGACGCCTCAGGTCAGCGCCGCCACATCGCCAGCGCACCAGGCGATCTTGGGCGGTCAGGCCCGCTGCGGTCGGGCCCCCGCTGTGGTGCGGGCGCGGTCGTTCCGCAGCTGGAGTGCCTGTCTGCGGCGGAGTGAGTCCAGGAGTCGGCCCGCTGCGGGCCCGGTGCCGCCGTCAGGCGGCCGGGCCGTCAGGCGGCCGAGTGGCCGCTGGGCGGGGCGGACAAGGCGCGGCTGGAACGCGGCACATTCCCTGGCCCGCCGCTGTGTCGGCGCCGCTGTCGGTGGCCGATGGATGGCGCTGGCGGCAACGGGGCGCTGGTGACCGGAGCGGGGCTGGTGGCTGGAGTGGGCGCCGGAGGGTGACTGGGGTTATTCGATGGCTGTTGGGTTGGCGGCCCGGATAGCCTGCTCGCGTTCGATCGTCGACTCGGCGCTCGTCCGACTTCCGACTCGTTGACTTCGGCCATTGTGTTGCGGGTTCGATATTGCCGGTGGTTCGCCGGTTGTTGTTGTTGTTTCGATTTGGAGGTTTGGCCATGAGGTCCGTCGCTGGTCGATTTGTGGTTTTGGGCTGTTTACCGAACCTGCGAATCGATTGGACGACCTTCGGCCATGACGTCAGAGACCTCCCGCCCGGGCGGCGGCGATAGCGCACGATCCCACACCAAGCAACGACGGCTCAAGCAACGACGGCTGCTGCCGGATCTCACCCCGTGGCGCCGGTCACGAGACTTTCGCCTGCTGTGGTCATCCGGCCTGATCACGCGCATCGGCTCGATCTGCGCGCTTGTTGCCATGCCGTTGCAGGCCAAGCAACTCACCGGCTCGGCGGTCGCCGTTGGGGCGATCGGTGGGGTTGAGCTCGTGCCGATCCTGATCTTCGGGCTGTACGGCGGTTCGCTCGCGGACGTCGTCGATCGCCGCAAGCTGGCTCTGTTGACCGAGATCGGGCTGGGCATCGTCTCCGCTCTCCTGCTGCTCAACGCCCTTCTCCCGCGCCCGGCCCTCTGGCCGCTGTACGCCGCCGCGATCGGTGCCTCCGCGCTGCAAGGCCTGCAACAACCCGCCAGCCAAGCCCTGCTGCCACGCCTTGTTCCACACGACCAGCTCACCGCCGCCATGTCGCTCATTTCCGTGCAGTGGACCGTTTCCGCGGTTGTCGGACCGGCCATCGGCGGTCTGCTCGTGGTCACGCTCCGCCCCTCGACCGGTTACGCCGTGGACACCGCGACGTTCGCCGGCTCCGTCCTCCTGCTGTTCCGCCTGCGGCCGGTCCCACCAACCAGCCACGGCGAACGCCCGTCCTGGCCGCACGTCAGGGCCGGATTCCGTTACGCCGCAAGCAGACCGGACCTGATCGGCACCTACGCCACCGACATGGCCGCCATGTTCTTCGCCCTCCCGACAGCCGTATTCCCCTTCCTCGCCGACGACCTGCACGCGCCATGGGCACTCGGCCTGCTCTACACCGCCCCCTCCGTCGGCAACCTCCTCGCCACCCTCACCAGTGGCTGGACTGCCCGCACCCACCGGCACGGCCGCCTCGTCCTGATCGGTTTCGCCGTGTGGGGTGCCGGTGTCGCCGCGGCCGGGCTGACCGACCGGCTGTGGCTGGCGCTGATCGCCCTCGCGGTCGCCGGCGCTGGGAACTTCGTGGCCGACCTGTTCCGCGTGACCATCTGGAACGCGTCCGTCCCGGACGAACTGCGTGGCCGCCTGGCCGGTATCGAACTGCTGACCTCAACCATCGGCCCGTCACTCGGCGACGTACGGGCCGGTCTGGTCACGGCCGGCTTCGGCGCCCGCACCGCGCTGTCCACCGGGGGCTGGCCTGCGTGGTGTCGATGGCCGCGCTGACCGTCGCCCTGCCGGGCCTCCTGCGCTACGACGATCGCACCGACCCGCTGGCCAGGCCCACCCCGGCGACCTGACAGCTCAGGCCGGGTTCGGCTCGCCTGCCCCGTCCACCGACATCACGACCTCGAACTCGAGCAGGCTCGACCCGGTGGCGACCGGATTGGCGCGCATCCCGGCGTGCGCCTGGATGGCCGGGCCGTTCGCCCACGCCTGGAAGTCCGCCTCGGTGCGCCACCGGGTGTAGACGAAGTAGCGGGTGTCGCCGGCGACCGGGCGGAGCAGTTCGAAACCGAGGAACCCGGCTGCCGAGTCGACGGAGTGCATCCGGTGCGCGAACCGCTTCTCCAACTCGGCGCCGGTGCCCTCGGCGACCTCGATTGCGTTGATCTTCACGACGGCCATGCACCCCAGCGTATTCGGCAACCAGCCACACCGCCCTGTGCCAGAGTGATAGACACACGGTGTGACTGATCAACGGGACGTGGTCGAGTTCGGTGGTGCCGGCCCCGGCATCCTGCTGCTGCACGGCCTGATGGGCCGCGCGACCACGTGGTGGGGTACCGCCCGCTGGCTGAGCGGGCACGGCAGGGTCGTCGGCGTCGACGCCCGCGCGCACGGCCGCAACCCGCACCGGAAGCACTGCGACACCGAGCAGTTCGCGGCGGACGCGGCCGACCGCATCCGTGACCTGCGCCTTGGCCCGTCGGTGGTGATCGGCCACTCCATGGGCGGCCTGCACGCGATCGCGCTCGCGGCCGGCTATCCGGATCTGGTGCGCGGCATCGTGGTCGTGGACATGGCGCCGGACAACCGTGGCCGGACCGCCGAGGTGTGGCGGCCGTATCTCGAGTCGTGGCCGGCGTTCCAGTCGCTGGCGCACGTCCGCGACTTCTTCGGCCCGGCCGGCGACTACTTCGTGGAGTGCGTGGAGGAACACGAGGACGGCTACCGGCTGATCGGCGACCTGCACGAGATGTTCGAGATAGCGCAGGAATGGGGCCGCCGCGACTACTGGGACCTGGTCGCCGGGGTGCGCTGCCCGATGCTGGTGATCGAGGCGGGGGAGAGCCCCATGCCACCTGGCCAGTTGGCCGAGATGGCCCGCCGCGCCGGGGGCGACGCGCGGCACGTGCGGATCCACGGGGCCGGCCACATCGTGCACGAGGACGCGCCACTGGAGTTCCGGTACGTCGTGGAGACGTTCCTCGACCAGTTTACCTGAGACTCAAGAAATCCCGCGACAGACTCAGGAATCCCGCGACAGCAACGTTTCCTCGACGCCGGTCCGAGTGTCCTTAATAGACACCTCGGTGATCCTCGCGCGGATCGGCTCGATCGGGTGCGCCGCCGCGAAACCGGCCGCGAGCTGGCTCGGCGTGATGTCCTGGGCCAGCGTGCAGTGCGGCACCCACGCGCCAGGCAGGTAGTGCGCCCACGGATCCCGCGCCCGCCCGGCCAGCGAGTCGTGCATCGCGACGTGCACGGCGAGCAGTTCGGCATCCGTGACGGCACCGAGGATCAGGGCGTTCTCGCCGGCCGGGAACGTGCCGAGGACGTAGAGCCACAGGTTGGGCATGGCGAGCATGGCGAGATCGGCGGCGAGGTTCTTGCGCGCGGCCGGCGGAATGGCGCCGGCCGCGGCGAACGTCAGGTGTGGGCGGTCGTTCAGGGTGGGGATGCCGGCCTGCACGAGACGTTGCCGCAGCGCACGCACGGCTTGGTCGGCGTCGTCGTCGAAGTAGCCCGCGAGAACCTGTGCCACAACGGTTACCGGCCCTCGCCCGGCAGGCCGAACCGGCCGTCGCCGGTCTGTTCGACCAGCCCGTCCACCAGCAGCGAGTCCAGGCACCGATCGCGCTGGCCCGTGTCCGACCACACCGCGTCCAAGTCCGCCCTTGGCACCGGCCCGGGCGCGTCGCGCAGCACGTCCAGAAGCCGGCCGCGCACCTGCCGGTCCGTGCCGGCGAACTTCTGCACCGCCTTGGCCGGGCCGGCATACGCCGGTCGACCGGCGCGCTGCCACGCACAGTCCGCGAGGACCGGGCAGTCCGCGCAGCGCGGCGTGCGCACCGTGCAGATCATCTGGCCGAGTTCCATCAGCCCGGCCGAGAACACCGACGCCGCCGTCTCGTCCGCCGGCAGCAGGGCCTCGACGTCGGCCAGATCCCTTGTGGTGGCGGGCGGACCGGCATCACCGGCGCCGTGCACGGCCCGCGCGACCACCCGCCGCACGTTGGTGTCCACCACCGCACAACGCTTCTGGTAAGCGAACGCGGCCACCGCCCGTGCCGTGTAGGCGCCGATGCCCGGCAGGCCGAGCAGCGTGTCCACGTCATCGGGCACCACGTCACCGTG
>DATBCR010000814.1:0-1793 GCA_036270375.1 Pseudonocardiaceae bacterium
ATCTCGATCGTCATGTCCGGTGTCGGCACGCCGACCAGCACCAGCGTGCCGGCCAGGTCCCGCGCGTAGAAGCCCTGTCGCCACGTCTCCGGGCGGCCGATCGCCTCGATCACCACGTCCGTGCCGAAGCCGCCGGTGTACTCCCGGATCGACTCGACCACGTCGGCCGTGCGGCCGTCCACGGTGTGGGTCGCGCCGATCTTCTTGGCCCACTCCAGTTTCCGCTCGTCCACGTCGACCGCGATGATCGTCGTGGCGCCGGCCAGTTTGGCGCCCGCGATGGCCGCGTCGCCGACACCGCCGCAGCCGATCACCGCGACACTGTCCCCGCGCGACACGGCGCCGGTGTTGATCGCCGCGCCTAGACCGGCCATCACACCGCACCCGAGCAGCCCCACCGCGGCCGGCGACGCGGTCGGGTCCACCTTCGTGCACTGTCCACTGTGGACCAACGTTTTCTCGACGAACGCCCCGATGCCCAGCGCGGGCGACAGCGGCGTGCCGTCCTCCAGCGTCATCGGCTGCGCGGCGTTGAACGTGCTGAAGCAGTACCACGGCTTGCCCTTGCGGCACGCCCGGCACGTGCCGCACACCGCGCGCCAGTTCAGGATCACGAAGTCCCCCGGCGCCACGTCCGTCACGCCGTCGCCGACCGACTCGACGATGCCGGACGCCTAGTGGCCGAGCAGGAACGGGAAGTCGTCCGAGATGCCGCCTTCCCTGTAGTGCAGGTCGGTGTGGCACACCCCGCACGCCTGCACCGTGACCACGGCCTCACCCGGCCCGGGATCGGGCACCACGACGGTCCGGACTTCGACCGGGGCACCTTTGCCTGCCGCGACAACACCCCGCACCTGCTGCGCCATCGGAACATCTCTCCTCAGCACGAGTCGACCTTGCCAGCCATACTCTGCCAGTTCGAGCGCTACTCCGGCAGCAGCCGCTCGCCGACGAACACGCCGAGCGTCTCCTGGTAGAACTCGATGCCGACACCGTTGGGGTCACGGATGTACAGGCTGTCCTCGACACCGCGGTCCGGCCCGAGGTACTCGACGCCGGCATCGTCCAGTTTCGCCTTGAGCACGCTGAAACTTTCCGCGCTGACCGACAGCGCGAGGTGCTGCACGGCGCCGATCGTCTCGATGTAATCCGGATTGTTGAGGCCCGGGAAGTCGAAGAAGCCCAACAGGTTGTGATTGCCGATGTCGAAGAAGAAATGGCTGGAACCCCGGTAGTCCCGGTTCTCCACCAACTCCACCAGCGGGAAACCCAGGAACTCCTGGTAGAAGCGGATCGTCTCCTCGACGTCCCGGCACACCAGCGCCAAGTGGTGCACCCCGCGGACCGGGGTCGTGGGTCGCTCGCCGGCCGGCTTCAGGTATTCGGCCCTCAGCTTGTCCCGCCGTTCACGAATGTCCGCCAGTGCGGCGCCCTCCGGCTGCGGCATGTCGCGCTCCTTCCGGTATCAGCGATTCTTCGGTTCGGCTCAGCACCGACAGCAGTGCCGCCCGCAACTCACCATAGGCGGCCGACGGCGTGTCCGGCGCGGTCGATCGGCGCCACGCGACGTAACCGTCCGGCCGGACGAGCAGACACCCGTCCTCGTCGAGTTCCGTCGCCACCAGTCGGCCCCAGTCACCGTAGGCGTCCCGGGCACCGTCGCCGCCAACCACGACCGCGCGCAACGGCAGGTCCAGATCGATCGCGCACTGTTGGGCTGCGGCCGGCCACATCGTCCCGGACAGGCCAGTGAGCAGGGTGAACGAGCCCATGCCGACCAGGTCCAGGCTGGA
>DATBCR010000815.1:0-19707 GCA_036270375.1 Pseudonocardiaceae bacterium
CAAAGTCTCCGCGACCGTAGCCTGCTTGCTGCAGAGCGCCAGCAAGTGGCAGTCGAATTGTCCAGCCAGGCGCATGGCTGTCCGAAGGTGCTTGCTGGGACGCGCGGTCGGCACGACAATCGCGTCGACCGGCGATAAGCCGAGTTCTGTCGACGCGGCACGCCGCAGCAGTGCCAGATGCGAACTGTGATGCTTCCGCGGCGATGCCGCCAGCAGTTCTTTCTCCGTTTTCACCGGCCGTCCGGCCTTTCCGCGATGGTGGCCATCGGCCATTCGTGCAGGCGTATTTCTGGCACTGTCCAGTCGGGGGTGACCACCCGGCCGTGCACGACCGGCACCCGGCTCAACACGGAGAACGTGTCGGAGCCAGCGAATCGTTCCCTGACGTATGCCTCGTTCCGGTCTCGGAACCGAGTATCGGTCAGCGCTCTGACCGCACCGAGTGTGCCTCGGCTGAACAAGCCGTTGAGAAAGGTGACGGTGCGCTTCTGGTTGTATGGATTGGGCCCGCGATAGAAATGGGCGATATCCTCGACGAGTACGTGATTTTCGCCGTTGCTGAGCAACGTGGGTTCGTACAAAACCTCGTCCCCGCCCTCGCGCACCGTGAACGCGCCGAAGTCATTGTCGTATTTGCGGGCGCTCTGGCTCACCGGGATCTGGACCCGCAGGAACACGTCGCGTGTGGTGTCGTTCCAGTCCACACCGCCGATCAGCACCAGATGCGCGGTGTAATCGTGCGGCCGCAGTTCGTCGGAGGTTCGGTATTTGACATTGTTGTGCGGATTGAGCGCGCGAATGTATCCGTAGACCTCGATCAGCGCGTCGACATCGGCGTAGCGGTTGAGCCGCACATAGTCCGGATCGTTGGGATCGGTGTACGGCATGTCGGTCTGTATGTCCGGTGGCAGCGGAGCGCAGACGATCGTGATGTCCTGGTCGAACGGAAAGTGCCACAGACTGGTGCCGGCCGCGCGGGGAGTGGGGGCGGCGCTCGCCTGCGTTGCGGCGCGGAGCGCGGTGAGTTCGTCCAGCAGTCGATCCCGGTTGACCCGTTCGGCTGGCGTGAGTTCGGTGAGATCCAGCAGCCGGAAGGGCTCCCGCTCGACCGAACGTTCGGTAGCAAAGAACAACGCGTACGTCTCCAGGTGCCGTAGCGGCGGTGCCTGCGGGCTGTGCTGGCTCTCCCACGACGAGATCAGCGGAACACTCAGCGTCTTGGCACCGCCCAGCGCCTTGGCGAGCTGCCCCTGCGTGACCACCCGCCCCGGCCACTGCTCCTTGCGCAGCTCACGGAGTCGCCGCGCCAGCGCGCCGCCCGATTCCTCCGCTGGCTGCATGACGTCCGCACTCCTTCGGTTAACTTCAGGTGTAACTACTGAACATCGGCACTGTACACGTCTGGCGAGGCCTGCACCAGCCTATGAACCGCCGAAGTCGGCACGATGTGATGGATCTGTCAACTCGCTGCTAGCCGCCGCGGTGAGCGGACAACAAGGTGTCACGGGCAGGGCATGTATTGCCTGCCAGGCTACTGAAGTCTTACAGTCATTACAGCCACAACCCGCAACTAATTTCATAATTCAAACTGAAGTTTCAGGAGGTTGGGTGAAATGACTCGGTGATCTGCAGACACAGCCGACATGGCGGACGCCCCCGGCCGTGAACCAGGGGCGCCGCTACCACACAACAGTCCGCACAGCGTCCAAACCGCTCACGTGAGGAACTGTCATGGCAAAGATAGTGTTACAGCTGCTCTCGGCAAACGGGACCTCCTTGGCGCACCCACATGTTCTCGCGCTCGCGAGTACGGGGCAGAGCCCGAGTTCATACGTGGTGGTCGCCATCGCGGCGGCGGTCGCGGTGTTCATCGCACTGGTCCGGCTGCTCAAGCGAATCCTGGTGGCCATGGTGGCCAACCTGTTCAAGTCGGCCGTGATCGTGCTCGCCACGCTCACCGGGACCGGGGCGCTGCTGCTCACCACGGTGCTCACGGTGATGACCCGTCGATGATTAGGGGACATCGACTCGGTCGCCGATGGCCCGGGCCGACTGGTCCGGGCCATCGCGTTGTCAAATCCGTCAGGCGCGCAGCATCTTGCGTAGTACGTACTGCATGATTCCGCCCTCGCGGTAGTAGTCCGCCTCGCCCGGGGTGTCGATGCGGACCACGGCCTCGAAGCCGGTGACCCTGCTGCCGTTCGTGTCGGTCGCGGTGACCTGGACGGTTCGTGGTGTGGTGCCGTCGTTGAGTGCCGTGACACCGCTGATGTCGAACGTCTCCGCGCCGGACAGGCCGAGATCCGCCGCCGTCACGCCGGCCGGGAACTGCAGTGGCAGCACGCCCATGCCGATCAGGTTCGAGCGGTGGATGCGCTCGAAGGACTCCGCGATCACCGCGCGCACACCGAGCAGCGACGTGCCCTTCGCCGCCCAGTCGCGGGACGATCCGGAGCCGTACTCCTTGCCCGCCAACACAACCAGCGGCACGCCGGCCTCGGCGTAGCCGACCGACGCGTCGTAGATCGTGGTCTGTTCGCCGTCGGCGAGGAAGTTCCGCGTGAAGCCGCCCTGCACGTCGTCCAGCAGCAGGTTGCGCAGCCGGATGTTGGCGAACGTGCCTCGGATCATCACTTCGTGGTTGCCGCGCCGGGAACCGTAGGAGTTGAAGTCGCGGCGCTCGACACCGTGCTCCGTCAGGTACTTCCCGGCCGGCGAATCCTGCTTGATGGCGCCGGCGGGGGAGATGTGGTCGGTGGTGACCGAGTCGCCGAGCAGCGCGAGCACCCGTGCGCCGGTGATGTCCGTGACCGGGCTCGCCTCGGTGCCCATGCCGTCGAAGTACGGCGGCTTGCGCACGTACGTGGACTTGGCGTCCCACTCGAACACCTGGCCGGTCGGGGTGGGCAGCGACCGCCAGCGCTCGTCACCCGCGAACACGTCGGCGTAGTCGGCGCTGAACATGTCCGACGAGATCGCCGACGCGATGACGTCCTGAATCTCCTGTGGCGACGGCCAGATCTCGCTCAGGTAGACCGGCTTCCCGTCGGTGTCGGTGCCCAACGGCTCGGTCGTGATGTCCAGGTCCATCGAGCCCGCCAGCGCGTACGCCACCACGAGCGGCGGGCTGGCCAGGTAGTTCAGCTTCACGTCCGGGTTGATCCGGCCCTCGAAGTTCCGGTTGCCGGACAACACGGACGCGACAGCCAGATCGGCGTCGTTCACCGCGGCCGAGATCTCGTCCTGCAGCGGACCCGAGTTGCCGATGCACGTCGTGCAGCCGTAGCCGACCAGGTTGAAGCCCAGTTTTTCCAGGTAAGGCAGCAGACCGGACCGTTCGTAGTAGTCCATGACGACCTTCGAACCGGGCGCGAGCGTCGTCTTCACCCACGGCTTGCGATTCAGGCCGCGCTCCACTGCTTTCCTCGCCAGCAGCGCGGCGCCGATCATCACGGTCGGGTTGGACGTGTTGGTACAGGACGTGATCGCGGCGATCGCCACCGCGCCATGGTCCAGTTCGAACGTGTTGCCGTCCACGGTGACCTTGGTTGGACGGCTCGGCCGGCCGCTCGCGCCGTTCGCCGCCGACGTGGTGGCCGGCGCGTCACTGGCCGGGAACGACTCGTCGGACGCCTCGTCCACCATGTCGCGCGCGGTGTCGTTGGTGTAATTGCCGAGTACGGCACGGAAGGCCTGCTTCGCGCTGGACAGTGCGATCCGGTCCTGCGGACGCTTCGGGCCGGCGATAGACGGGACGACGGTGGCCAGGTCGAGTGCCAGCGTCTCGGAGAAGCGCGGCTCGACGGCCGGGTCGTGCCACAAGCCCTGCTCCCGGGCGTACGCCTCGACAAGCGCGACGTGGTCGGCGTCGCGGCCGGTGAACTTGAGGTACTCGATGGTTTCCGCGTCGACAGGGAAGATCGCGCACGTCGAGCCGAACTCGGGGCTCATGTTGCCGATCGTGGCGCGGTTCGCGAGCGGGACGGCGGCCACACCGGGGCCGTAGAACTCGACGAACTTGCTGACCACGCCGTGCTTGCGCAGCATCTCGGTGATCGTCAACACCAGGTCGGTCGCGGTAGCGCCGGCCGGCAGCTCACCGTGCAGCTTGAAGCCGACGACGCGCGGAATCAGCATCGACACCGGCTGGCCGAGCATGGCTGCTTCGGCCTCGATGCCACCGACGCCCCAGCCGAGCACGCCGAGGCCGTTGACCATGGTGGTGTGGCTGTCCGTGCCGACGAGCGTGTCCGGGTAGGCCTGGCCGTTGCGCGTCATGACGACCCGGGCCAAGTGCTCGATGTTGACCTGGTGCACGATCCCGGTGCCCGGCGGGACGACCTTGAACTCGTCGAACGCGGCCTGGCCCCAGCGCAGGAACTGGTAGCGCTCGCGGTTGCGCTCGTATTCGAGGTCCACGTTGCGCTCGAACGCGTCCGCACGGCCGAACACGTCCGCGATCACGGAGTGGTCGATGACCAGTTCGGCCGGCGCCAGCGGGTTCACCTTGTCCGGGTCGCCGCCCAGTTCGGCAACGGCCTCACGCATGGTGGCGAGGTCGACGACGCACGGCACGCCGGTGAAGTCCTGCATGACGACCCGGCCCGGCGTGAACTGGATCTCGGTCGACGGCTCCGCGCCCGGGTCCCAGCCGGCCAGCGCGCGCACGTGGTCGGCGGTGATGTTGACGCCGTCCTCGGTGCGCAGCAGGTTCTCCAGCAGGATCTTCAGGCTGTACGGCAGGTGTTCGGCGCCGCTGACCGCGCCCAGACGGAACACCTCGAAGGAGGCGTCGCCAACGCTGAGAGTGCCGCGGGCACCGAAGCTGTCCCTGCTCGTCGCTGAGGTCACGTCGTACTCCCGTCCATATGGTCTTGGTCAGTCTGGTCGGGTGGTCCCTGGCCGAGTCTCGCGCATCCACCGAGCCGGCGCCGACCAGGCCCCTTGCCACAAACAGTACGCTTGTCCTGTAAAGCTCGGCAAGGCCGGTTGATGATCACCCGATCGTGATCTTGCACCCGTTCGAACTGGTGTTCGATACTTGTGGCATGACGACCCACTCGATGACGTCCTGGCACGACAACACGGCGAAAGCCACTATCGGCAACGGAGGTGAAGACGGTGATCCATCACGTACAGGTGTCCTGCCCAGCAGGCGCCGAAGATCAACAGCGCGCGTTCTACACCGGGGTGCTCGGCTGGCCGGAACTCCCCAAACCACCCTTACTGGCCACCCGCGGCGGGTGTTGGTTCCGGGTGCCTGGATTCGGCGGCCCGCCCGGCGAGCTGCACGTCGGAGTCGAGGCCGACTTCCGCCCGGCGACCAAGGCCCACCCGGCATTCGTGGCAGACGTGGACCACGTAGCCGGTGCACTGGCGGCGGCGGGATGCCCGGTGCGATGGGCGGACCCAGCCGAGGTACCCGGCATGCGCCGATTCCACACCGAAGACGCGGTAGGCAACCGACTGGAGTTCCTGTCCAGCTGACCTCCATCGCGGACACACCGGCCGCCCGGCGGCTACGACACCAGTTAGGGGGTGGTTCGGCCCGTCTCACGCGTTCGCAGACGTCGGCGTGTGCCGGTGCGAGGTGATTGGCTGGCGGTTGCGACACCGACTGCGGGGTTCCGGCTCGTCTCACGTGTGCACCCGTGGGGTCGCAGTGGTGACCGACGACCTGGGCCACCGAATCTGCCGGCGGCGGTTGGCACCACGCGCGGCTTCACAGACTCGGCGTGTGCTGGTGCGCGTGGTTGGCCGGCGGTTGCGACACCGACTGCGGGGGTTCCGGCTCGTCTTGCGTGTGCACCCGTGGGTCGCGGTGGTGACCGACGACCTGGGCCGCCGAATCCGCTGGTGGCGGTTGGCACCACCGCGTGGCTTTGCAGACTCGGCGTGTGCTGGTGCACGTGATTGGCTGGCGTTTGTGACACCGGCTGGCGGGTGGATCGGGCTCGCTGCGTGCGTTCGTCGAGGTCGGTGTGCTGTCGTTGTGGCCGAGGTGGGCGGCATTGGCGGTGTGGCGTTGGTGCGAGGTGACTGGCCGGCGTTTGCGACACCAACCGGCGGGTGGATCTGGCTCGCGCCACGGGTTCGCCGAGATCGGTGCGCGCTGGTGCGACGTGATTGGCTGGTGGTGACACCGACTTGTGGGTGGGTCCAGCCCGTCTGCGTGTTCGTCGACATCGGCGGGTGCTGGTGTGAGCTGGTGGAGTTCCGCATTGGCCACCACGTCCCCTCGCCTGATCGCACGGATCACCGACCGGGTGGCTGACCCTGGCCGGTGTCGCTGACCAGCACGTCCGCCGACACCGACCGCGAGTTGGATTACTGGGCGATGATGCGGCACAGCGGGCGCGTGCTGTCGTGCTGATCGGCAGCCGGACCGACGACCACCGCGCCACCGACGAACTGCACGCCACTGACGAGCTGCGCACCGAACTGCGGGCGTTCACCCGGTCCGGCGGCGGGTGGTGTGCGGCCGTCGTCATGATCCGCTGGTGGTTGCGGAGCAGGAGCAGTGCGGAGACGTCGTCCGCGCTGATCGAACGGGATGTCGATCACCGCGCTTGGCGTTTGGCGGTGGGCGGATCCGGCTCGGCATGGGCCGGTTCAACACCGCACGTGGGCAACCGACCAGCGTTGCTGTTCGGCTGATGTCGTGTCCGCTGGAACAGGGTGGCCTTCGGGCGGCCGGGTGTGCGCCGCCCGCCCGTTGCCGTGTTGGTGGAACCGGGGACATGTGGCGAAGTCGTCCGGGCTGATTGAGCTGAAGATGTCCAGGGCGAACTGGTCGATCGTGCGGCCGGGGCTGACGTACCACTGGCCGTCGACCTGGCTGGCCACGATGCCTACGCCGCTGTTCATCATGCCGGTTGCGAAGTCCTGCAACACCTTCGTGAACGCCGGTGGCAGGAAGCTGCCCGCGGCGCCCGCGCGCATCTGCTGGGTCAGGTCGGATGCGCACAGTCGCTGGCTGTGGCCCTGGGCCTGGATCGAGTAGCAGCCGCCGCCCTGGGTGATCTGGATGCGGTCGCCGTTGCTGTTCAACGTCATGCTGGACAACACCGTGTCCACGCCGCCGGCCACCGATCGGTCGGTGAACGTGATCGAGTCGATCTTCACGCCGCTGGGGTGTGGGTTGCCTGACGCGTCGACGATCGCTTGGCCGGCGTCATGCAACGCTGCCATCTCGTCCGGTGCGGTCAGGCCGATGGCCTGGGTGATGTTGGCGTCCAGCAGCGCCTGCACGAACTGCCGCACCGCGTCGTCGGCCGAAGCGGCGCCGGTGGCTGGGATGGAGCGTGTCGGCCACTGCTGGTTCGCGGACTGCAGTGCGGCGTCCGTGATCGAGTAGAACAGGCTCGGGTACCACTTGCCGTTCACCTCGACGGTGGCGATCCGGATTGGGTGGCCTAATTGGCGCACGCCGTCCGCGATGTTCAGGGTCTGCGTCTTGCTGGCTGGCGTGCCGTTGGGGAACACGGACTTCAGGAACTTGTCCGTGTAGCCGTACTTGGCGAGGTCCGCGTTGACGGTGATCGTGCCGCCGGTGAGTTTCGCGATGGCGAGGTGGTCGTTGACCCGCTGCGGGCCGGCTGGGTCGAACGTGATGCCCTTGGTGGAAATGCTGACGCCGGCCGGCTGTTGCGAGTTGACGTCCGGCTTGACCACCTGCAAGCGCTTGAGCTGATCGGTACTGCTACTGATCGAGTCACGCAACAACGCTGCCTCGGCCGGCGGTAAGTCGTTCACGATGCCGATGACGTCGCTGTTGCCTACGTCGGCGAGCAGCTTGGTCGCGGCTGCCTGCGGGCTCGCCGACCCCGTCGGCCCGGCCGCCGCGGTGCGGTTGAGTGCGAGCCACGTGCCGACCCCGCCCGCGGCCAGCACGACGACGGCGACGATCACGCCGACCATCAGGCCCGTGCGCTTGCGCTTGGGCGGCGGTGCCGGCTGCCAGTAGTTGGCCGGCCCGAACTGCTGCTGACCGTATGGTTGTTGGCCAGGCGGTTGCTGGCCAAAGAGTTGCTGGCCAGGCGATTGTTGGCCAGGCGACTGTTGGCCAGAAGGTTGCTGGCCGTACGGCTGCTGACCGTACGGTTGCTGCCCGTACTGCGGCGCGCCAGACGGTGGTGCGCCGGGCGGCTGCTGGCCGTACGGGTCGGGCGGTTGCTGGCCATACGGGTACTGCTGGCCGTACGGCGGCTGCTCCCCGGGATACGGCCCAGGTGCGGTAGGCCCGACCGGCTGTGGTGCGGTCGGCGGATAGGCCGGCTGGGGTTGGCCGCCGGGCGGCCACCCGCCTGGCTGTTGCTCGTCCCCCTGGTGTGGCGACCAACCGCCACCCGAGCCCGGATATGTCATGGCGAACCTCCAGCTGCTCCCCATCGCGCTGCGCGTGGGCATATCACCACGGTGATCGTGCCGATCAGGACAATCGTTGCACCCACCAGCGTCACTACTGGTCCGATCGTGACCGGTCCGACCAGCGCCGCGGCGCCAGTCGTTTGGACGGCCACCAACCCGGCCGCGGTTCCCACCGTCACCGCGACGACCAGACCGAGTATGGCGGCACTTCGCCGCAACCCGAGTGCATAGCCCGCAACGGAAACCGCGCAACACGGGATCACCGCCGGCCAGCCCGCCAGCAGCGCGCTGACCTGCGCGTTCAGCCCGCCGACCAGGTCACGCACGGCGCCGGCCGACTGGTAGCTGTCGCGCAGCACCGAGCCCGAGCGCAGCCACGGCAGGAACGTGCCGGTCACCAGGACCGCGAGACCGGCGGTGGCGACGCCCGCGCCGAGTCGAGCGACCACCGTGCGCATGACGGAATGATCGCAGCCCCGCCCGACATCCGCGGGGACTTTCCCGAACGGGTGATTCGATGGCGTGATGTAGTCAGTTGGCCTGCAAATATCACTCTGAGTTAAGTCTTGGTGCTCGTGTGGTTGACGATGAGTGAGTTTTCGATGGGACGTGTGGCAACAACCGAGGTAGAAGTGGCACAGTGGCCGCACGCTCGAAGTCGAGCCGTTGAGCGGATTGCCGTTGCGCCGATCGGTGTAGCACTTCGCGGGCGGCCGGGTGGATCGGGAGGTGGGCGTCGTGGCTGCTGGGTCGGTGGGTCGGCTGGCGGCTCGTGGTCGCCGGCCGGGTGTCCGGCTGGCCGCCCTCGCCGTGGTGGGTGCTGTCGGGCTGCAGGTGGTGCCCGCCGGGCCGGCCGCCGCGCTGCCGCCACCGCCGCCGAACCCGAGCAACTCCTCCATCACCGCCGCGCAGGCGCAGGCCGCCGCGAAAGCCGGCCAGGTCGGCCAGCTGACCAGCCAGCTGTCCGCAGCCGAGGCCGCACTGCAGCGCCTGCAGGACGACGTGGAACTCAAGCAGGAGAACGCGAACAAGGCCCTGGTCGACCTGCAGACGGCAGAGGACGCGGCGGCCAGGGCGCGGCGCGACGTGGCCGCGGCCCGGGTCGCCGCGAACGCCGCGGGCGGTGCCATCGACCAGCTGCGCGCCAGGGTGGACCAGTTCGCGGCCGGCAGTTTCGAGCAGGGCGCGGCGCTGGGTTCGGTCACGGCCTACTTCAACGCGAGCAGCACGAAGGACCTGCTGGAGCGGCAACTGCTGCTCAACGACATCAGCGGTTCCGAGCTGAACATCCTCGACCAGATGCAGCAGGCCAGGACCGAGAAGGCCAACGCCGACTCACTCGCCCGCGCCGCCCTGATCACCGCACAGGCCAAGCAGGCCGCCGCCGACCGCGCCAAACAGGCCGCCGACGCCGCGATCGCCACCGCACAGACCGCCGAGCGCAGCGCGGCCGCGCAGACCGCCCAGTTGCAGGCCCAACAGACCAGCTTGCGGCAACAGTTGATCTCGGCGCAGGCGAACGTCGCGGACCTGAAGGCGCAGCGACAGCAGTACCTGAACTGGCTGGCCCAGAAGCAGGCCGAGGAAATCGCGGCGGCCGCCGCGGCCCGAGGTCGCAGCCACGGCGGTGGTGGCGTCATCTCGGTGGCCGCGCACGGATCGGTCGCGGTGGTGATCCGCAGGGCACTGTCCGCCGTAGGCACGATCTACGCGTGGGGCGGCGGCAACGCGGACGGCCCGACCCGAGGCATCCACGACGGCGGCACGGCCGACGCGTTCGGCGACTTCAACAAGATCGGCTTCGACTGCTCGGGTCTCATGGTCTACGCGTTCGCGGGCGCGGGCGTGCGTCTGGCGCACTTCAGCGGCTACCAGTACGACGCCGGCCAACACGTGCCACTGTCCCAGATCCAGCCCGGCGACATGCTGTTCTACTCGTCCAACGGCGGCCCGAGCGGCATCCACCACGTCACCCTCTACATCGGAAACGGCCAGATGATCGAGGCATACGCGTCCGGCACCACGGTCCGCGTCACATCGGTCCGCTACGGCGGAATCGTGCCCTACGCCAGCCGCGTGCTGTGAGAACCGTTACTGGTCGATCAATTGCAGTACGCCGTCGTCCGTGCCGGTGACGAAAATGCGGCCGGTGGTGCTGTCGACGGCGACCGTATCGGGCTGGCGGACCGTGGGAATGCGCGTCATGACAAACGGCGACGGGCCGCCCACATCGATGCCGACGAGCTGGTTCAGTGCCGTCAGCGTCACCCACAGCCGGTCCCGCGTCCGGTCGTACGTGACGCCGTACGGTGTGCCCGGCAACGACAACCGCGCGATCTGGTGCGGCGTCGGCGTGAGCTGGTACAGCAGCACGGCATTGCCCCGCGTGTCGATCACCGCCAGATGCCCGCGCCGGTCCGCGACCACGTGGGTCGGGCCGGCACCAGCCGGCAGCCGAGCGATGCTGGCGAAAGTGTTGGCGTCGTAGACATGCAGCTCGTTCTGCCGGACGTCGACCAGCCCGACCTGCGTCCCGACCGCGGCCAGGCCGGCCGGCTGCACGACATCCGTGAACGTGTGCACGACGCTGTTCCCACGGATCACCACCACGCTCGCGCCGCCCTCGTTGGCCGCGAACATCGACCCGTTGCCGGCCTCGGTCGCGTCGTGCGGTGAAACCCCGGTGTGCACTTGGGAAAGCACGTCGCCGGCCGGCAGGCCGACGGTCAGCAGCGCGTTGGCGTTCTCGTCCGGGACGAGCACCGGACCACCAGGCGCGGCCAACTGGAGATGCCGCAGGTGCCCGGGCAGCGCGACCCGGTGCACCACCCGGCCGGTACGATCATCCAGCAGCACCAACGTGTTCGGCTGCCGAACGCCGACCGCGACCAGGTGTGTGACCGGATCGGCGACCACACCCTCGGGCTGCGCACCGACCGCGATCACCCGACCGGCCGGCGGCGTCGTCACCGGCGGCGCGACCGCAGGCTCGGCCGCCTGCGGCAGCGCGGGCGCCGAAACCGGCTTGGTACCGCTGCAACCGGCCAGCACAACGAAAGCCACAACGAAAGCCACGACGACCGCACCCACGTACCGCCTCATCCGCCCGACAGTATGGGAACCAGCCCCACGGCCGATACGTGGGATCGTTGCGTCGTGTGGATCGCGGTGTTGCTGGCCGGTGGCCGGGGCAGTCGGCTGGGCGGCCGGCACAAACCGGGTATCACCGTGGCCGGCCGCACCCTCCTGGACCGCGCCCTGGCCGCCGTCGCCGACGCGGACCAGACGGTCGTCGTCGGACCCCGAACTCCGACCAGCCGACCGGTGCGCTGGACCCGGGAACAGCCCTGGGGTGGCGGCCCGGTCGCCGCACTCGCCGCCGGACTGCGGGAAGACCTGCCCGAACCCGACGAGATAGTCCTCCTGGCCACCGACCTGGCCGGCGTGACCAAGGACACTGTCGACCGACTCCGCAACACCCTTGCCCAGCAACAAGTCGACGGTGCCGTCCTCAAGGACGCCACCGGCCGTCGCCAATGGCTCATCAGCGCCTGGCGACCGGCACCACTCCGCGCCGCGCTGCCACCCAGTCCAGCTGGCGCGTCCCTGCACTCGGTCCTGTCCACGCTCACCGTCGCCGACGTGGCCGAACTGCCCGGCGAGTCCATCGATATCGACACCCCGGCCGATCTGGACAAGATAGCGCCCGTCGACGGTGGTCCTTCACGTCCGTCACACTGGTGATCGGGTTGTCTTGGGCACGGCGATGGGTACGTTGCTGCCCGGGTGACCTGCCTGACACAGCTCAACACGCAGGAGGATGGTCGGCGCATGACCGAACCGGGGCAGATCGACGCCATGGACGCCGGACCGGGCGGTGCGCAGTCCCCCACCCCAGCCCGGGACGCGCAGCTGCTTGAACGCACCGCGTTCGAGGTCAAGCGGGTCATCGTCGGCCAGGACCGGCTCGTCGAGCGCATGCTGGTCGGCCTGCTGGCCAAGGGACATCTGCTGCTGGAGGGCGTACCGGGCGTCGCGAAGACCCTCGCCGTCGAGACCTTCGCCACCGTCGTCGGCGGCTCGTTCTCGCGCGTCCAGTTCACGCCCGACCTGGTGCCAGCGGACATTCTCGGCACCCGGATCTACCGCCAGCACACCGAGACCTTCGACGTGGAACTCGGCCCCGTCGTGGCGAACTTCGTGCTCGCCGACGAGATCAACCGCGCGCCCGCCAAGGTGCAGTCCGCCATGCTCGAGGTGATGGCCGAGCGGCACGTGTCCATCGGTGGCCAGACCTTTCCGATGCCCGACCCGTTCCTGGTGCTGGCCACCCAGAACCCGATCGAGAACGAGGGCGTCTACCCGCTGCCGGAGGCGCAGCGCGACCGTTTCCTGTTCAAGATCCTCGTCGACTACCCGACGGCCGAGGAGGAGCGGGAGGTTGTCTACCGGATGGGCGTCGAACCGCCCGTGGCGCAGCAGGCGATCACCGCGCGCGAACTGACCCGGCTGCAGGGCGTGGCGTCCAGGGTGTTCGTGCACCACGCGCTGGTGGACTACGTCGTCCGGCTCGTGATCGCCACCCGCACACCGGCCGATCACGGCCTCTCCGATGTGGCCGGCTGGGTGTCCTACGGGGCGTCACCGCGAGCCAGCCTCGGCACGATCGCGGCGGCACGGGCGCTGGCCCTTGTCCGCGGCCGGGACTACGTGCTGCCGCAGGACGTCGTGGACGTCGTGCCGGACGTGCTGCGGCACCGGCTCGTGCTGTCCTACGACGCGCTGGCCGACGGCGTGCCGATCGACCACGTGATCACCCGGGTGCTGCAGGCCGTGCCGCTGCCCCAGGTGTCGGCCCGCCCGCAGGTCGCGGGCCAGCAGCCGCACCCGGTGGGTCCGGCGATCCGGTGACCGGCGAGCTGGCGTCGGGCGGGCCGACACCCGGCAGGCCGTCCTGGGCGCCGCCCGCCCTCAACGGCGACCGGCTGCAGTCCGGTCTGCGCACGCTGGAACTGGACGTCCGTCGGCGACTCGACGGCCTGTTGCAGGGCAACCACCTCGGGCTGGTGCCCGGTCCCGGCTCGGAACCCGGCGAGGCCAGGCCCTACCAGCCCGGTGACGACGTGCGCCGGATGGACTGGGCGGTGACCGCGCGGACCACCGTGCCGCACATCCGGGAGACGGTGGCCGACCGCGAGCTGGAGACGTGGGTGGCCGTCGACCTGTCGCCGAGCCTCGACTTCGGCACGGCGGTGTGCGAGAAGCGTGATCTCGTCGTGTGCGCCGTGGCCGCGGTGACCCATCTGACCAGCGGCGGCGGCAACCGGATCGGCGCCGTCATCGCCACAGGGGAGCGGACCACCCGGGTACCGGCGCGCGGCGGCCTCGCGCATGCCCGCGCGATGCTGCGCACCATCGCCCAGACCCCGCCGGCACCCGTCGGCACCCGGGGCGAGCTGGCCGACGTGCTCGAACAGCTCCGCCGGCCGCCGCGCCGCCGTGGACTGGTCGTGGTGATCTCGGACTTCCTCGGCCCGCTGAACTGGCAGCGCCCGCTGCGTGGCCTGTCCGGCCGGCATGACTTGGTGTGTATAGAGATTCTCGATCCGAGGGACGTCGACCTGCCGGAGGTCGGCACCATCGTGCTGGTCGACCCGGAGTCCGGCCGGCAGCGCGAGGTGCACGCGACTCCGTTGCTGCGCAGGGAGTTCGCGGCGGCGGCGGCCGAACACCGGTCCGAGGTGGCGGCCGCGATCCGGGGCACCGGCGGCGGACATCTGGTGCTGCGAACCGATTCGGACTGGATCGCGGACACGGTGCGGTTCGTGGTTGCCCGCAAGCGGCGCTGGTCGGGCGGTGCGGCCTGATGTTCGGCCTGAGCTTGTCCGGGTTCAGCGCGCCGTGGTGGCTGCTGCTGCTCGTGGCGGTGCTCGCGCTCGCCATCGGCTACCTGATCACCCAGCGGATGCGCCGCAAGCGCACCATGCGGTTCACCAACCTCGAACTGCTGGAGAAGGTGGCGCCGAAACGGCAGGGCTGGTGGCGGCACGTGCCGGCCACGCTGCTCGTGCTCGCGCTGCTGCTGCTGAGCGTCTCGCTGGCCGGCCCGACCGCGCAGGAACGCGTGCCGCGCAACCGGGCCACGGTGATGCTGGTGATCGACGTGTCGCTGTCCATGGAGGCGACCGACGTGCTGCCCAACCGGCTGCAGGCAGCGCAGGGCGCCGCGAAGCAGTTCACGGACGGGCTGCCCAACGGCATCAACCTCGGGCTCGTCTCGTTCGCCGGTTCGGCCACCGTGCTCGTCTCGCCGACCCAGGACCATCAGGCCGTCGACGACGCCATCGACGGGCTGAAACTGGCCGAGGCGACCGCGACCGGCGAGGCGATCGCCGCTTCGCTGCAGGCGATCCAGAGCTTCGGCAAGGTTCTTGCCGGTCCGGAGGGACCGCCGCCGGCCGCGATCGTGCTGATGAGCGACGGCAAGGAGACCATCCCGCAGGACCTGAACGATCCGCGCGGCGCGTACAGCCAGGCGAAGGCGGCCAAAGCGGCGGGCGTGCCGATCTCCACCATCTCGTTCGGCACCGACCACGGCGTGGTGACCATCGGTGGCGAGCAGGTGGCCGTGCCGGTGGACGACGGTTCGCTGCAGAACGTGGCGAACCTGTCCGGCGGCACGTACTACCGGGCGGCCAGCGCGGACCAGTTGCGGGCCGTGTACGCCAGTCTTGGCCAGCAGATCGGCTTTGAGAATAAGCAGTCCGACGCGAGCCGGCCGTGGCTGGTGTTGGGCACGCTGCTGGCGATGCTGTCCGCGGCCGGTGCATTGTTCATCGGGCAGCGGCTGCCGTAGCCATCGCTGGTGCGGCTGGGATTTCCAAGAGTTCCCGGATCTCCCGGACGGCCTGCCGGCCCGCGCGGTTGGCGCCGACCGTGCTCGCCGACGGGCCGTAGCCGACCAGGTGCAGCCTCGGTTCCGCGACGACTCTGGTGCCGTCCATGGTGATCCCGCCGCCCCGCTCGCGAAGCCCGAGGGGCGCGAGGTGATCCAGTGCGGCCCGCCAACCGGTGCACCACAGGATCACGTCCGCCGGCACGAAGCCGCCGTCGGCCCATTCGACGCCGTTCGGGGTGATCCGGTCGAACATCGGCAGTCGGTCGAGCACGCCGCGCTTCTGGGCCTCGATCACGGCGGGTGTCCTGGCCAGGCCGGTCACGCTGACGACGCTCTCCGGCGGCAGCCCGGCCCGGACGCGCTGGTCCACCCTGGCGACGACCTCACGGCCGTAGTCGGCGGTGAACGGGCCGTCCCGGAAGACGGGCGGCCGGCGGGTCACCCACGTCGTGGTGGCCACCTCGGCGATCTCGGTGAGCAGCTGCACGGCGGAGGCGCCACCGCCGACCACGACGACCCGTTTGCCGGCGAACTCGGCGGGGCCGTGATAGGTGGCGGTGTGCAGTTGGCGGCCTCGGAAGGTTTCCTGGCCCGGATAGTGCGGCCAGAACGGGGTTGTCCACGTGCCGGTGGCGTTGATCACGGCGCGCGCGGCCCAGCCGCCCTGGTCGGTGTCGATCAGTAGGCGGTCACCGCTGCCGTACCGGACCGCGTCGACTGTCACCGGCCGGTGCACGTCGAGGTCGAATTCCCGTTCGTAGGCGGCGAAGTAGGCCGGGACCGCCTCGGCGGCGGGCGTGCTGTCGGCCGGTGGGTCGAAATGCATGCCGGGCAGGTCGAAGATGCCGTGCACGGTGGCCATCCGCAGCGTCGGCCAGCGGTGCTGCCACGCCCCGCCGGGAGCCGGATTGCCGTCCAGCACAACGAAATCCATACCCGCCCGCCGCAGGAAGTACGCGCTGGACAGCCCGGCTTGGCCGGCGCCGATCACCGCGACGCCCGTCGTCCGCACCTCGCTGGTCATGGTCAGTACAACGCCCCGCGGGCAGCCGGCCTTCCGCTGTCCTGTGAGACGCTGGTCGCGCGACTGCGCTGGCTCGCCCATCCGGAACCGCTGGTCACCGCGTTTCCCGGCTAGTCCGCCGGCTTTCCGTGCAGGTGGTCCAGGGCCGTTTCGGTGTCCAGTTCTTCGTTGTCCTTGTCGGAGGCCCAGCGGTGGAACACAGTGGCGCCACCGGTTGCCAGGGCGTCCGGGAGGCCGACGGAACGCAGTGTCTCGGCGACTTCCTGCATTTCCGGTTCCCATCGCCAGGCCCGGCCGGCCATGTCGGCGAAATAGTCCCGGTCGGCCAGTGGGCTGCGACCGATCATGGCCCCCTCCGCGGCGAGATGGCTCGTGACGCCGAATTCGTCGGCCAGTGCGTGACTGACCGCGGCCAGTGCCCGGCTGATTTTCTGGAATGAGCCATATGCCATCTTGAGGGCGCTCGCCGAGCCGATCCGGTTGTCAAGCCGCCTCGGTTCGGCCTGGCTGCCGTGCAGTAGCCGGTGCACCGCGTCGACGGCGGCCGGCGGCCCGGACAGGTAGAACCGCGCCCGGCGGTCCGCATCCGGCGGTGGGCCGATGATCGCGCCGTCGACGACGGTCGCTCCGGCCAGTCGCACGCGGTCGGCGATGGTGGTCATGCGGTTCGGGTTGATCGCGTTGGCCTCCACGAACAAGCCGAAGAAGCCGTGGTCCGCGATCGCGCCGGCCAGCTGTTCCGCGTTGGCTGGCGGGCAGACGGCGAACACGATCTCGCTGCCGGCCAGCATCTCCGCGAGTGAGCCCACCTTCTTGAGGCCCGCGGCGGCCGCCCTGGCCGCGGTGCGGTCCGACCGACCGGCCGGGCACCAGAGCACCCGGTGACCAGCGGCGACCAGCTGCGCACCGATCGCGGCGCCCATCTTCCCGGGATGTAACAGCCCGATGATCACCTGAACAGGTTACGACCACTGTCGAGGTCGCCGAAGGGTGTGCCAAACCCGGTCCGAGGTGGGCGTACGTCGGCGCAGCGGATAACCTCACGCCGACCGGCGGTCGGGCCGGTACGGCGAGCGGCAGGGAGCATTTCGTGGGACGGTCCGTACTGGTCACCGGCGGCAACCGGGGCATCGGCCTGGCCATCGCCACCGCGTTCGCCGCGCAGGGCGACAAGGTGGCTGTCACGCACCGCGGCTCCGGCGCGCCGGACGGCCTGCTCGGCGTGCGGTGCGATGTCACGGACAGTGCGCAGGTGGACGCCGCGTTCACGGAAGTGGAGGCGGCGCACGGGCCGGTCGAGGTGCTGGTCTCCAACGCGGGCATCGTCGACGACACGCTGCTGATCCGGATGTCGGAGGACCAGTTCACCAAGATCGTCGACGCCAACCTGACCGGTTCGTTCCGGGTGGCCAAGCGCGCCAGCCGGGCCATGCTGCGGGCACGGTGGGGACGGATGGTGTTCATCTCGTCCGTTGTCGCCCTGATGGGTTCGCCCGGTCAGGTGAACTACGCGGCCAGCAAGGCGGGGCTGGTCGGTATGGCCCGCTCGATCGGCCGGGAACTGGGTTCCCGCAACATCACGGCGAACGTGGTGGCGCCCGGGTTCGTGGCCACCGACATGACGGAGGACCTGTCCGAGGACCGGAAGAAGGCGATCCTGGAACAGGTGCCGCTCGGCAGATATGCCACCCTCGACGAGGTCGCGGCCGCGGTCACGTTCCTCGCGTCGGACGGTGCCGCCTACATCACCGGCGCGGTCATCCCGGTCGACGGCGGCCTCGGTCTCGGCCACTGACTTACCATCCGTTTCACCAGTTCGGAGGAACCACAGTGTCAGGACTGCTCGATGGCAAACGGCTGCTGATCACGGGCGTGATCACCGACTCGTCGATCGCGTTCCATTCCGCCCGGGTGGCCCAGGAGCAGGGCGCGACCGTGGTGCTGACCGGGTACGGCAGGCTCAGCCTTGTCGAGCGGATCGCGCGGCGGCTGCCGGCGCCCGCGCCGCTGGTCGAGCTGGACGTGACGGATCAGCAGCAGCTGGACAGCCTGGCCGAGCGGGTCGGGGAGCACGTCGACGGCCTGGACGGCGTGCTGCACTCGGTGGGGTTCGCGCCGCAGAGCTGTCTTGGCGACGGTTTCCTCGACGCACCATGGCAGGACGTGGCCACCGCCGTTCAGGTGTCGGCATTCTCACTGAAGTCACTCGCGGTCGCGTGCCTGCCACTGATGGGTGCCGGCGGGTCCATCGTCGGCATGGACTTCGACGCCCGGGTGGCGTGGCCGGCGTACAACTGGATGGGCGTGGCGAAGGCGGCGCTGGAGTCGGTGACGCGGTACCTGGCGAAGGAGTTGGGGCCGCAGGGGATCCGGGTGAATCTCGTGTCGGCCGGTCCGCTGCGCACGCTGGCCGCGAAGTCGATCCCGGGTTTCGCGCTGATGGAGGGCGGTTGGGGGGACCGGGCGCCGCTGGGCTGGGACGCGGACGACGCCACGCCGGTGGCCAAGTCGGTGTGCGCGATGCTGTCGGACTGGCTGCCGGCGACGACGGGTTCGATGGTGTGGGTGGACGGCGGGTTGCACGCGACCGGGATGTAGTTGTGATCTCGGGCGCGGCAGAATGCGTGTCGTGACCGTGGATGCCTTGCTGTTGCTGTCGTTCGGTGGTCCCGAGGGACCTTCCGACGTGCGTCCGTTCCTCGAGAACGTGACGCGGGGCCGGGGGGTGCCGCCGGAGCGGCTGGACGACGTCGCGAAGCACTACCTGCATTTCGGTGGCGTGTCGCCGATCAACCGGCTGAACCGGGACATCATCGCGGCCGTGCGGGCCGAACTGATGCGGGTGGGGCTCGAACTGCCGGTGTATTTCGGCAACCGCAACTGGCATCCGCTGGTCGGCATCACCGTCGCTGACATGGCCGCGGCGGGTGTCCGGCGGGCGCTGGTGTTCCCGACCAGTGCCTATGGCGGGTATTCGGCGTGCCGGCAGTACGACGAGGACATCGCGGGCGCGCGGGCGGTCGTGGGTGACGGTGCGCCGGAGTTGGTGAAGCTGCGGCAGTTCTTCGACCATCCGCTGTTCGTCGAATCGGTCGCGGACGCTGTGCGGGCGGCGTACGGGCGGCTGCCGGACTCCGTGCGGGACCGGGCGCGACTGGTCTTTACGGCGCATTCGGTGCCGTCGTCGGCCGATGCGGCGGCCGGTCCGCCGGCCGACCGGTACCGGTATTCACGCCAGGTGGCCGAGGCGGCCCGGTTGGTGGCGTCGTCGGTCGATGTACCTGAGTTCGACGTGGTGTGGCAGTCGAGGTCCGGGCCGCCGCGGATCCCTTGGCTGGCGCCGGACATCGTGGACCACGTGGACGCGCTGCACGATGTGGGCGTCCCGGCGCTGGTGGTGAGCCCGATCGGTTTC
>DATBCR010000816.1:0-9905 GCA_036270375.1 Pseudonocardiaceae bacterium
GGACGAACTTCGGCCGGGACACGAAGGTGCCGCTGCCCTGCCGGCGCACCAGCCGGCCCTCCAGCACCAGTTCGCCGACCGCCTGGCGCAGCGTCAGCCGGGACACGCCATACCGTTCGGCCAGATCCCGCTCGGACGGCAGCATCGTGCCCTCGCCCAGTTCGTCGACGAGCAGCAGCAGGTCGACCTTAACGGCGTAGTAGCGCGGCACCCGGCCGTGCTCGGGGATGCCGGCACGGACCGGACCGTCGGCGCGGTGCGGCGGCAACGGATCCCCGGCACTCACGGACGCCACAGTAACCGCGTCGGGGTTCACGCAGGGTCGCCGCCGATCGGGCGCAGTTGGCGAGGCACCGAGTCCGGCCGGGGCGGTGGCGGGCCGAGCACGATCCGGGCGCCGGTCACCGCGACGCCGCTGGCCAGGGCCAGCACCGGATCCAGCGCGACAATGCGTACCTCGGGCAGGTCCTCCGCCATCGCGGCCACCCGTAGCACAAGTGCGGACAACGCGGCCAGGTCGACTGGCTCCGCGCCACCGTAACCGGACAGCAGGGGGGCCGCCCGTGGCGCGCGGACCAGCCAGTCGGCGTCCACGTCGGTCAGCGGCACCACCCCGTACGCCCGGTCGCCGAGCAGGTCGCTGACGATGCCGGACAACCCGAAGTACACCAGCGAACCGAACGACGGGTCGTCCTGCAGTCCGATCACGCACGACACGCCATGGCCGGCCATCCGCTGCACCGCGACACCGTCCACACCGGACACCAGGCGCAGGTCGCGGTAGGCGGCGCGGACCGCGTCCTGGCCGGCCAGGTCCAGTCGCACACCGACCAGATCGCTGTGGTGCCGCAGTTTCTCGCTCGCCGACTTCAGCACCACCGGGTAGCCGGCGGCCTCGGCCGCGGCCACCGCGGCGTCCTCGGTGTCGGCCCGGCGGAACGGCACGACATCGACGCCGTAACAGCCGAGCAGTCGTGCCGACTCGTCCTCGGTGAGCACACGCTCCGGGTTGTCCATTGTGGACATGCTGGTGGCGACCAGATCCCGGGCGCCGTCGACGTGGATGCCATGCGGCCGCACGAACACCCCGCGTGGCGCGGACCGCCAGCCGGCATAGCGGATCGCCCTTGTCAGTGCCAGCACGGCGCGTTCCGGGCTCGGGTAGGACGGCACGGAGCCGTAGCCTGGTGTGCCGTCCGGACCGGGCACGGCCAGTTCGGCCGGCACGCCCTCCACGGCAAGGAAAGTGGACACGATCGGCTTCGCACCGGCCGTGTCCTCGTCGACCACCGCCCGCAGTGCGCGGGCGTATGCCGTGCCTGGCACCGCGATGGGCGGCACGAACACGATCACCACAGCGTCCACGTCCGGGCGGTGCAGCACATCGCGCACGGCCGCCGCGAACACCTCGGGCGACGCGTCCACCCCCGTGTCCACCGGATCGATGGCAAGTGTCAGATGCTGGGCCAGGATGGTGTCCGCGGCGAGCAGCCCGATCGCGGTCGAGTTGCCGACCACCGCGACCCGCTCCCCCGCAGCCAGCGGCTGGTTGGCCAGCAGCAGCGCCGTGTCGAACAGCTGGCCAAGCGAGTCGACCCTGATCACGCCCGCCTGCTCGAACAGCGCGCGCACGCTGGCGTCGTCCACCGGCACCGAGTTGGCGGCCAGCCCTGGCCGGACCGAGTGCTGGCCGGACCGGACGACCACGATCGGCTTGTGCCGCGCCAGTCTTCTCGCCAGGCGGGCGAACTTGCGTGGATTGCCGAACGACTCCAGGTACAGCAGCACCACCTTGGTCGCCGGGTCGGTCTCCCAGTACTGCAACAGGTCGTTGCCGGACACGTCGGCACGGTTGCCGGCGGAGACGAACGTGGACAGGCCGAGGCCGCGTGCGGCGGCGTCCGCCAGGATCGCGATGCCCAACGCACCCGACTGGCAGAAGAACCCGGCCCGGCCGTGACCGGGCAGCTTCGGTGCGAGCGTGGCGTTGAGCCGGACGGCCGGATCGGTGTTCACGACACCGAGCGCGTTCGGCCCGACCACCCGCATGCCGTGCGCACGTGCCGCGCCGACCAGCCGCCGTTCCGCCATGACGCCGGCCGGTCCGCTCTCGGCGAATCCCGACGACAGCACCACGAGGGTCGTCACGCCCTTGGCGAGGCACGCGTCCAGCACGCCGTCGATCCCGGCCGCCGGGATGGCCACCACGGCAAGGTCCACCGGGTCCGGGATGTCCAGCACGGAGGCGTAGGCCCGGACGCCGCGCACCGAGCGGTGCTCGGAGTTGACCGGGTAGACCGTGCCGGCGAAGTTCGCGGCGAGCAGGTTCGTCAGCACCGCGTAGCCGATCTTGCCCGGTTCGGTGGACGCGCCGATCACCGCGACCGACCGCGGATGCAACAGGTTGTGCACGCTGCGGCCCTCGGCGAACTGCTCACGCGAGCGGGCCACCTCGACCGACGCATCGGTCGGGTCGATCGCGAACTCCAGGTGCAGCACGCCTTCCTCGAGCGCCCGGCTGACCCGGTAGCCGGCGTCCCGGAACACCCGCACCATCTGGCCGTTCTCGCCGAGCACCTCGGCGGTGAACCGGCCGAGGCCCCGTTCGCGGGCCGCCACGGCGAGGTGTTCCAGCAGGATCGAGCCGAGGCCGCGTCCCTGGTGCGCGTCCTCGACCACGAACGCCACCTCCGCCGAATCGGTGCCGGCCAGCCGCTCGTACCGGCCGACCGCGATCAGTTCGTCGCCGAGGAACGCGCCGAACGCCACCCTGCCGTGGTGGTCGACGACGCTGAACCGCTTGAGATCCTTGTCCGACATCCGAGGATATGGTGCGAAATAACGGAAGTAGCGGGTCCGCTCGGACAGGCGGCCGTGCAGTGCGAGCAGCTTGGGCGCGTCATCGGGGATGATCGGTCGCAAGTGGACCGTGCCGCCGTCGCTGAGGACGACGTCGGCCTCCCAGTGTTTCGGGTAGTCGTACGGATCGAACTCGTCGGTCGACACGGCTGGCTAGTCCCTCGGATCGTCCGGATCGAGGCCGTGCAACGGGAACACCGCACGCCGGGTGTCCCGGATGGCCAGGTCCACCTGGTCGTCGACGCCACCACCCCAGGGCATGAAACCGGTGTCCGCGTTGTCGGTCATCGAGGTGGGCAGCACCACGTGCGGCGGCACGATGCCGGCGGCCAGCGCGACCCAGTCCGCGGGCACCGGCGTGTTGGGTGCGACGTCCCGGTCCAGCACGGTCGCGATCAGATGCGACCAGGACCGGGGCACCACCCGGACCAGGTCGTACCCGCCACCACCGAGCGCGAGCCAGCGGCCGCCGGTATGCCGGACGGCCAGGTCGCGCAGCGCGCGGTAGATGGCGAGGTGGCCGTCAACGGACAGGGCGAGGTCGGCCAGCGGGTCGGACCGGTGGGTGTCCACGCCGCACTGCGTGACCAGCACCTGCGGCCCGAACGCGGCCAGCAGCGACGGCACGACGGCGTGGAACGCGCGCAGCCACGGGCCGTCCGTGGTGCCGGGCGGCAGCGGCAGGTTGACCGACGTGCCCTCGGCGCCGCCGGTGCCCACCTCGCGCGGATAGCCGGTGCCCGGCCACAGGGTGTGTGGGTGCTGGTGCACCGAGATGGTCAGCACGCGAGGGTCGTCGTAGAACGCGGCCTGCACGCCGTCGCCGTGGTGCACGTCGACGTCCACGTAGGCGACGCGGCTGACGCCGTGGTCGAGCAGCCAGGAAATGGCGACGGCGCAGTCGTTGTAGACGCAGAAACCGGCGGCGTGGCTCGGCATCGCGTGGTGCAGCCCGCCCGCGATGTTGACCGCCCGGTCCGCGCGGCCGGTGGCGATCAGGTCGGCCGCCAGCACCGACCCGCCGACGACCAGAGCGGACGCCTCGTGCATGCGGGGGAAGACCGGGTTGTCCACGGTGCCGAGGCCATGGCCGACGTCCGACGTGGCATCGGGCGCGGCGCGGACGGCGGCCAGGTAGCCGGCGTCGTGCACCCGCTCGATCAGCTCGTCGCTCGCCTGTTCCGGGCGGCGCGGTGACACGCCGTCCAGCACACCGAGCGCGGTCGCCAGCCGGATGGTCAGTGCCAGGCGGATCGGGTTGAGCGGGTGGTCGTCGCCAAGGTCGTAGCCGAGCATCGACTCGTCCCACACCACTTCGGCCCGTTGACCCATGAGTTGCTCCTTAATCGCCGGCCGGCGAATCACCGGTGGCCACCGGACGGGCCGGGTCGGCGGACCAGTTCGACCACGACCCGACGTACAGCGCCGCTGAGTCGCTTCGCCCGGACACCTCCAGTGCCAGCACGACGGACGCCGCCGTCACCCCGGAGCCGCAGTAGGCGCCCACCGGGTCGTCCGGCCGCACACCCAGTTCGGCGAACCGGTCAGCCAACTCGGCCGGCGTGCGCCAGTGACCGTCCGGGTCGACGTGGCCCGCGAACGGCGCGTTGCGGGCGCCCGGCACGTGACCGGCCCGTGGGTCGATCGGCTCGACGTCGCCCCGGTAGCGCTCGGGTGCCCGCGCGTCCAGCAGCACGCCGGACTTGGCCAGGTCGGCGGCCTGGTCGGCGTCCAGCACCGGCATGTGGCCCGGCCGGACCACGATGTCGCCGGACGCCGGGCTCGGGACGTCGGCGGTGACCGGCTTGCCCTCCGCCGCCCATGCCGCGTAGCCGCCGTCGAGTACCGCGACGTCGTCGTGCCCGGCCCACCGCAGCAGCCACCACGCCCGCGCCGCGATCGACCCGTCACCGTGGTCGTACACGACGACGGTGTCCTCGGCGTTGATCCCTGCGGCCCGCAGTACGGCTTGCAGCGCCGCCGGATCGGGCAGCGGATGCCGGCCGGCCGGTCCGGGCGGTGCGGCCAGGTCGGTGTCCAGGTCGACGAACACGGCGCCGGGCAGGTGATCCCGGTCGTAGTCCGCCCGGCCCGGCGGTCCGACCAGCCGCCACCGCACGTCCAGCAACACCGGCCGGCGGTTCGCCGATGTGGGTTCGAGACGGGCGGCCAGCTCGCCGGTGGACACCAGTGATCGAGAAGATGACGGCACGCGCTCATCTTGCCGGTCACAACCATCGGGCGCGAGGCGCACGCCGTGTGGGTGGGAGCGACTACCATTGTCAACGACGAAGGGGAATGGGCGTGAACGACCTCATCGACACCACCGAGATGTACCTCCGGACTATCTATGAGCTGGAGGAGGAGGGCGTGGTGCCGCTGCGCGCGCGAATCGCCGAGCGCCTTGAGCAGAGCGGCCCCACCGTCAGCCAGACAGTCGGCCGGATGGAGCGGGACGGCCTCGTCGTCGTCGCCGACGACCGGCACCTCCAGCTGACCGAGCACGGCCGCGACCTGGCCATCGCGGTCATGCGTAAGCACCGCCTCGCGGAACGTCTGCTCGTCGACATCATCGGCCTTGAGTGGGAACAGGTGCACAGCGAGGCATGCCGCTGGGAGCACGTGATGAGCGAGGCAGTGGAGCGCAAGCTCGTCGCCCTGCTCGACCACCCCACCACCTCCCCGTACGGCAACCCGATCCCTGGCCTGGACAAGCTCGGCACCGGCGAGGCCGCGCCACCGGTCGAGCCGGACCTGCTCCGGGTGGACGAGGTGGCCCGGCGCGGCGGCGGCATGGTCCAGGTACGTCGGATCGCCGAGCACGTCCAGTTGGACACCGGCGCGCTGACCGAGCTGAAGTTCGTCGGCCTGGTTCCCGGCGGCACAGTCGAAGTGTGCGCCATGAGCGACCGGGGCACCGGTGGCATCGAGGTGAAGGGCGCCGGCAACGCCGCCCGGATCCAGCAGTACGTCGCACACGCCGTGCTGGTCCACGCGCAGTGAGTGCGCCGGCGCGAGCGGCGAGAACCTTTCAGGATCTGTACGGCCGGGCACCGACCGGTGTCTGGTCCGCGCCGGGCAGGGTGAACCTGATCGGCGAGCACACCGACTACAACGACGGTTTCGTGCTGCCGTTCGCGTTGCCGCACCGGACCGCTGTTGCCGCCGCCGGACGGTCCGACGGTGTCCTCACGGTGGCCACCGTCGGCGACGACGGTATGGCGCAGCAGGCTCCGCCGATGCGGATCGCGGATCTCGCGCCAGGTGCGGTCACCGGGTGGGTGAGCTACCCGGCCGGGATGGCCTGGGTGTTGCGTGACCACGGTTATGCGGAGGGCGCGGATCTGGTGATCGCCGGGGACGTGCCCGCGGGTGCCGGCCTGTCCTCGTCCGCCGCGCTGGAGTGCGCGACGCTGTTGGGGTTGCTGGGCCTTGCCGGCCGGGAAGTCGGTGCGGGGCATGCGGAACGGGCCGAACTGGCCAGGTGGGCGCAGCGCGCGGAGAACGAGTTCGCTGGCGTGCCGAGCGGTGTGCTCGACCAGACCGCGTCGATGTGCTGCCAGGACGCGCGGGTGCTGTTCCTTGACGTGCGGTCCGGCGACGCCGAACAGGTCACGTTCGACGCGGCCGCGGACGGGTTGGCCGTGCTGGTGATCGACACCCGCGTCAACCACAAGCTCGGCGACTCGGAGTACGGCGACGACTACGGCAGCCGGCGTCGTGGGTGCGAGCAGGCTGCGGAATTGCTGGGCGTACCGGCGCTGCGGGATGTCAAGGCGTCCGAGTTGGACTCGGTCGCCCGGAGTCTGCCGCCGTCGCTCGTGCCGCTGGTCCGGCACGTGGTGACCGAGGACGCGCGGGTGCTGGAGACGGTAGAGTTGTTGCGGCACAACAGGTTGGCTGATATCGGGCCGCTGCTCACCGCCTCGCACGACAGTCTGCGGGACGACTACCGGGTGTCGTGCGTCGAGTTGGACGTGGCCGTGTCCACCGCGCTGGCGGCCGGTGCCCTCGGTGCCCGGATGACCGGTGCCGGGTTCGGTGGTTCGGCGATCGCGCTGGTGTCCGTCGTGGATCTGCCCGAGGTGGAACGGGCGGTGGTGGCCGAGTTCGGGCGGCGGTCCTGGATGCAGCCACGGCTGTTCACCGCGGTGCCGTCGTCCGGCGCCGGGCGGGACGTCTGATCCTGTTCCCCAGTGGCCTCCGTGCGGGTGCTGATACCCGGCCCGGCAGACTGGGGTGGACGGACGACGTAGACGAAGGCGAGGAATGCGGTGCGGTTGCTGGTCACCGGCGGTGCCGGTTATGCCGGAAGTGTGTGCGCGGCACGGCTGATCGAGGCCGGCCACGAGGTGGTCGTTGTCGACGACCTGACCACCGGACACGCCGACGCGGTCCCGGCAGGTTGCCGGTTCGTGCGGGGCGACATCGCCGAGGTGGCCGATTCGCTGCTGGCGGAAGGCTTCGACGGCGTGTTGCACTTCGCCGCGAAGTCCCTCGTGCCCGAGTCGATGGTGGAGCCGGCCAAGTACTGGCACGGCAATGTGGTGACGTCGGTGCGGTTGTTGGATGCCATAGTCCGGCACGGCACGCCTCGGCTGGTGTTCTCGTCTACGGCCGCTGTCTATGGTGAGCCGGTCGAAGTCCCGATCAGCGAGAGCGCGGAGACCCGGCCGACGAATACGTATGGAGCCACCAAGCTGTCCATCGATCTCGCGATCACGTCGTATGCCACGACGCATGGTGTGGCCGCGGTGAGTTTGCGGTACTTCAATGTGGCCGGCGCCCATGGGCGGTTCGGTGAGCGGCATGCCACGGAGACCCATCTGATCCCGATCGTGTTGCAGGTCGCGTTGGGGCAGCGGGACAAGGTGCAGATCTACGGTGAGGACTACCCCACGCTGGACGGCAGTTGCATCCGGGACTACGTCCACGTCACCGATCTCGCGGACGCACACCTGCTGGCGCTGCGGCACGCCGAGCCCGGCGAGCATCGGATCTACAACCTGGGCAGCGGCACGGGTTTCTCGGTGAAGCAGGTCATCGACACCTGTCGGGCCGTGACCGGCCACGAGATCCCGGCCACGGTGGCCGACCGGCGGCCGGGCGATCCCGCCGTGTTGGTGGCGTCGAGCGAACTGGCCCGCCGCGAACTCGGCTGGCAGCCCAACCGAGCCGACCTGACCACCATCGTCCGCGACGCGTGGGCGTTCACCACCGGACGAGCGCAACTGGCATGACCGGTCGGCGGATGGGGGCGCGATCATGGCGCACCCCGATCCGCCCCGGCCGAGTCAGACCCAGCCGCTGGCTGATCGTCGGCGGGTGGAGTTTCGCCCGCAGACAGTCCAGTTGAGTTGGCCGCGACCACGGCTCCGTCTGATGAGCCCTCGCCGGACAACTCAGCGGAGGCCGCACCAGCTGAAGGTGGCTCGGCCGGCATGTACCCGTGGCAGGCCGGGCCGGTCGAAGGTATTCCAGCAGACGACGTCTCGGCGGACCGGGTTTCGGCCGACTGATCTTCAGGCGACGAGGCGCCGCCCAATGACGATCCATCGGTGGTCCCGGCCGGCGAATTCTCAGGCGATCGCTCCTCGGTCGACAAGCCGATGTCGCACGACGAACCAGTTCCGACTGACGCTTCGGCCGACGGAGTTTCGGCCGGCAAGGTTGCGCTATTGGGCGCTCCGGCCGAGCAGGTTGCGACCGTTTCGGATGAAGGCGCGCCGACTGACTCGGATTCGGTGGACGAAGTATCCGTCGACCGGACTTCCGCTGGTGCGATTTCGCTGCAGGACACCTCGGGTGACCCAGTTTCGGTCGACGAGACTTCCACCGGTTGATTTGCTGTTGGCATCGTGGAAATCGGCTCGGTTGGTGACGCTTCGACCGGCGCGGTTTCGCTGTCGGGTAGTTCGGTTTCGGTCGGTGTGAATTCGGCTGGCGCGGCGGTGTTGGGGAACGGTTCGGATGAAAGCGCGGCGACTGACTCGGATTCGGTGGGCGAAGTATCGGCCGACCGGGCTTCCGCTGGTGCGATTTCGCTGCAGAACACATCGGGTGACCCAGTTTCGGTCGACGAGACTTCAGTCGGCTGATTTGCTGTCAGCGCCGTGGGAATCGGCTCGGTTGGTGAGGCTTCGGCCTGTAGGCCTTCAGTCTGCGAGCGTCCGCAGCAGGATTGTGCTGGGGTGGGCGGCTCGGTCGACAAGGCTTCGGGCGGCGAGGTTTCGCTGTGGGGTAGTGCGGTCTCGGTCGGTGCGGTCTCGGTCGGTGTGAATTCGGGTGGGGTGGTTGTGTTTGGGTGGGTTGGCTTTGGTGGAGGTTGGGTGGCCGCTGGGGCAGTCGGCGGGGCGGTGTCCGCGGGCTGGATGTCCAGCGACAGGCCTACTGCGGGTTGAGCGTTCGGCGGGGGCGGGGGTGCGGGTGTGTCGTGGGTCGGGTGGCTCGGTGGGGTTGCTTGTGGGTTGGGGGTCATTGCCTGGCGGGCGAAAGTGGCGGCTCTGATGCCTGCTACTCGGAGTTTGTGGGGTGGTAGGCCCAATGCCAGTGCGTTGCGGAGCAGGCCCGACAGGCGGTGGCCTGGGTCGGCCACTTCTGCTTCTGCTAGTGCGATTCCGGCTAGCACGCCGTCGCCTCGGGCGTAGGCCGAGAAGGCCAGTAGGCAGGCTGCTTCGGCGCGTTCCGGGGCCGGGGTGGCTCGGGTGAGTGCCGTCCACAGTCGTTCGGCGGCTGCTGGGTTTGGTAGGGCGTCGAAGTCCAGGCAGGTGTCTCGGACCCGGTGGTCGCTCAGTGCGCCAGCCAACCGGATCACTTCTTCGTCTGTCGGGGTGGGGCGTTTTCTTGCGGCTGCGGCTATTGCCGCGTGGACAGTGCCCAGTTTCGCGCGGGTCGGGTCGTCCGGTGGCGGGTCGTCGGTTGGTGGGTTGGTGGGTTCGGTTGTGTCGGTCAGGTGGTCCAAGGACGCTGCCCTTCTGGCCAGGGTTTCGGTTGGTTCGGGTTGCAGGGTGGCCACGATGTCTTCTCGGGACGCGTAGGTGGTCAGA
>DATBCR010000817.1:0-5561 GCA_036270375.1 Pseudonocardiaceae bacterium
CAGCTCGCCGAGAACACCCTCGACGCCCAGCAACGCGCGGCCGCCGACCTGGCCGAGCTGCGCTCACGCACCGCGTCGATCGAACAGATCCTGCGCAGCGTCGAGTAGCGGAGAAAGCCGTCATCACAGTCTGAAGGGTCCAACAATGCTGCCTCCGAAAAGGCTCGCGAGAATCGCCGGAATCCTGTACGTACTGATGATCGGCGCCGGATTCAACGAACTCTACGTGCGCCCCCGCCTCATCAAATCAGGCGATCCGACAGCCACCGCCGATAATATCCGCGCCTCGGCCACCCTGTTTCGCATCGGGTTCTTCGGTGACCTGATGACGGGTGTGATCTGGATGCTGACGGCCATGACGCTCTATCTGCTGCTGCGGCACGTCAACCAGCTCGCCGCCGCCGCGATGGTCGTGTTCGCCGTTGTCGGCGGCACGATGCAGTGCCTCACCCAGCTCAACCAGATCACCGCACTGACCATCGCGACCGGCGACGAATTCACCCGAAACTTCGGCCGTCTCGGTTCGTCAGGGCTGACGATGTTGTTCATCGACATGCAGAACAGCGGCTACGTCATCGCGACCGTGTTCTCCGGTCTGTGGCTCGCCCCGCTGGGCTACCTGGCGGTGAAGTCCGGCTATTTCCCGAAGGCGCTGGGTGTCCTGCTGGTCGTCGCCTGTTGCGGCTACCTGCTGGACGTCGTCACCGTGTTCCTGCTGCCGGCCATCAGCACGCCGGTTACCCTGTTCATCACCTACCCCGCCGCGGCGGCCGGCGAACTCACGCTCATGCTGTGGCTGCTGATCAAGGGCGTGCGGGTCCCCGCGCCGGACACCCCCGCGCCGGCCATGGCGGGCGCCGCCAGCTGACGTCAGGGAGTCGACGCTGTCCGAACAACTTGTCCTGCGGGCGGACTGCACGCGCTGTTTCGCGTTGTGCTGCGTCGCGCCGGCGTTCACGGTGTCGGCGGATTTCGCGATCGACAAGCCGGCCGGCCGCGCCTGCCCGAACCTGCACGCGGACTTCCGCTGCGGCATCCACACCACGTTGCGGCAGCGGGGTTTCCCGGGCTGCACGGTCTACGACTGCTTCGGCGCGGGACAGCACGTCTCACAGGTGACGTTCGGCGGCCGCGACTGGCGCCACGACCCGGGCACGGCGCGGCGCATGTTCGACGTGTTCCCGATCATGCGGCAGTTGCACGAACTGCTGTGGTACCTCACCGAAGCCCTGACACTCCCCCAGGCCACCACACTCCACGCCGAGTTGCGCCGCGCCATCGACGACACCGAACGCCTGACCCGCCACAACCCCGACGTCCTCACGGAACTGGACGTGCCCGCACACCGGCACACCGTCAACGCCCTGCTGTCGCGGGCAAGCGATCTGGCCCGCGCCGGCTACCCGAACCGCGAGGACCACAGGGGCGCCGACCTGATCGGCGCGAACCTCACCAACACCGACCTACGCGGCGCCAACCTGCGCGGGGCATACCTCATCGGCGCGGACATGAGCGGCACCGACCTGCGGATGGCCGACGTCACCGGCGCCGACTTCCGCGACGCCAAACTCACCGCCGCCGACCTGAGCAGCACCATCTTCCTGACCCAGTCCCAACTCGCCGCCGCCCATGGCGACCGAACCACGAAACTGCGACCGGACCGCACCCGCCCAACCCACTGGGAGACCTAGGAAACCTGCCCGGCGCGACGCGAGAACACCCACCGCTCCCCCTCGTTGCGTGTCAACTCCGCCGCCTTGCACCACTGTTCGCGCGCCTCGACACCACGCCCGGCCCGGGTCAACAACTCCGCCCGCACCGCCGGCAGGTGCGCATACCCACGCAGCACCGGATCACCGGCGACGGCGTCCAACACGGCGAGCCCAGCGTCCGGCCCCTGCGCCATCCCCACCGCGACAGCCCGGTTCAACTCGACAACCGGATTCGGCCACAGTTCCCGCAACACCCCGTACAGCCCGGCGATGGTGACCCAGTCGGTGTCCCGCGCCCGCACCGCACGCGCGTGGCACCCGGCGATACCGGCCTGCAACAGGTAAGGCCCGACCGGGGAACCGTTGCCCGCCAACCGTTCCGCGCGTTGCAACGCGTCCATGCCACGCCGGATCAAGAGCCGGTCCCACCGCCCCCGGTCCTGATCGGCCAACAACACCGGCTCACCGTCCGGACCGGTGCGGGCCGCGATCCGGGACGCCTGCAGTTCCACCAGGGCCACGAACCCGTGCACCTCGGCCACATCCGGCACCAGATTGGCCAGCACGCGCGCCAGCCGCAGCGCTTCCTCGCACAGTTCCGGCCGGGTCCACGCCGGCCCGGACGTGGCCGCGTATCCCTCGTTGAAGATCAGGTACAGCACTTCCAGGACCGTCGCCAACCGTTCCCGCGCCTGGTCCGGTGTGGGCAGTTCGAACGCGATCTCCTTGTCCCGCAGCGTTTTCTTCGCCCGAACGATCCGCTGTGCCGCGGTCGCTTCCGGGACGAGGAACGCACGCGCGATCTCATCGCTCGCCAGCCCGCCGACGCACCGCAGGGTCAGGGCGACGCGGGATTCCATGGACAGCGCCGGGTGGCACGCGGTGAAGATGAGCCGCAGCACGTCGTCGCCGATGTGGTCGTCGATCGTGTCGTCGCGGTCGGTGTCGGCGGTGTCCTGTCGGACCTCGATGTCGCGGTAGACGGCGCCGAGCTTGCGGTGCAGAGTGTGCCGGCGGCGGGCCAGGTCGACGCCCCGGTTCTTGGCGGTGGTCATCAGCCAGCCGGCCGGGTTCGGCGGCACGCCACGGGTCGGCCACTGTTCGAGGGCGGCGACGAGGGCGTCCTGCGCGAGTTCCTCTGCGGTGCCGACGTCCCCGGTGATCCGCGCGAGCCCGGCGACCAGCCGCGCGGCCTCGATGCGCCACACGGCTTCGACGGCGGCACGGGTGGTGCGCGGGGCGTCGATCACGTCGTCACTCAACCACAGTGCCACGCCACCGGGCCGGTGGCGTGGCACTGTGGTTTCAGTTCTGCTGGCCGAAGTCCTCGGGCCCGAACACCTTGAGTACCACGGTGTTCCCCTCCCAGCCCGGCCAGTGCCGCAGGTGCAGGTCCATGAACCGGGTGGCCCACTCGACGGCTTCCTCTTTCGATGCGACTTGGTAGATGGCGTAGCTGATGAGTTCCTTGGCCTCGGTGAACGGCCCGTCGATGACGCCGATGGTGCCGCCGGACAGTTCGATCCGGGCGCCTTTCGCGCTGGGCGCGAGGCCCGCGGTGTCCAGGAGCACACCGGCGGAGTTGGCGTCCTCGCCGAGCGCGGCGATGGCTGCCATCAGGGCGCCGGGGGGCGGGCCGTCGGGGGTGTTGGTGGCGGTGAGCAGCGAGAAGTAGCGCATGACATTCTTCCTTTCAGCGATGTGTTGATCGAATCGTAGGGGCGGGAATCAAGCGGACAGGGTGGCGTAGCGGTCGGCGGCGACGGCGGACAGCCAGCCCCACACGGTGACGATCGCGGCGGTGAACGCGAGGTTCCCGACGACGCCGGCATGTCCGGTCGCGACGGCACCGAACCCGAGCAGGAACACGACCCCGACGACACGGCTGGCGACCGCGAACCGGGCGCGGTGCTCGACGGCGAACCGGCGGGCCAGCACGAAACACGCGGCCGCGAGGCACACGAACCCGATGCCGCCGGCGGCGAGGTGGACCATGCCGTGCCAGCTCACCGGGCCGGGACCGGCGGGGGTGCCGGGCGGGAACCCGAGCGACGGATCGGCCGTGCACAGCCCCGCCACGACGAGGCACACGCCGTATCCGGCGATGAGGCGCGGCGCCCAGGTCGCGGCCCTGCCCGTGCGCAGGGCGCGGCGCAGGCCGGCCGCGAAGCACACGGAGCAGACGCCCGCGAGCACGAGGTTGGCCATCTGGATCCAGCCGTGCGGGCCGTTCGCGAGCAGGCTCCATTCGTGCCGGCTCGGGTCGAACCCGGCGCGGGTGAACGCCTGGATCAGTGACACCGCAACGTAGATCGGGCCGGCGATGACGCCGTAGCCGAGCAGTGAGCGTGTTACGGCGGTGGTGCGGTCGCAGCCGCGGCGGGTGGTGGGGGCTGCGGTGGTGTGGGTGGTCATGGCGGTCTCCGTGGGTCCCGGTCGCCGTGGGCTCGGCGGCTCGATACCCCTCTACGAACGGGCGACCCGCCGATCGACATCGACTTTCAAGATCTTTTCCGAAGATAGTTGACGCTGACTAGTCAGACCTGAATACTTGGGCCTAACCGCAACGGGAACACTCGAAAGGAACACCGGAAATGCTCCCCACCGACACCACCCCGGTCCGGATCCCCGCCAACCACACCGTCACCAAGCACCTGGGCAACTGGACCACCGAACGCCACTTCGAGGTCCGCGCCCACCGCGGTCACGCCGTGCTCGACCTGCGCTCCCCGCGGATCCCCGACGGCGACATCCAGGTCGACGTCGACATCGACCACGCGGTGCTGAAGCTGCTCGTCGCCGACGACGCCGTGATCGACGACTGGCACCTTGCCCGCGTCGGCCGGGGCAAGGTCAAGGACGCCGCCGGCCCGAAGTCGGGCAGCGGACGGCGGATCGTGATCAACGGTCGCCTCGCGCGCGGCGAGATCCGGGTGCACCGCGGCGGCATCGCCATCGTGTCGGCGATGCTGTCCCGCGCATACGTCGCCGACCTGCGCCGCGTGCACCGCGAGGGCGGGTTCCCCACGGTGGACGACCCGACCCGCACGGCATGAGCGGCATGATCAGGAACGCTTGAGCACCTGCGACCGCGAAGGCGGCTCTCGACATGGCGAAGAAGCGGAAGGTCGGCAACGTACTGGCACTGGCCGTGCTGTCCTACCTGACACAGCGGCCGATGCACCCGTACGAGCTGAGCCGCACGCTGCGCGACAACGGTGACGCGCGCAGCATCAAGTTCAACCACGGCTCCCTGTACATGGTGGTGCAGCAGCTCACGAAAGCCGGCTACGTCACCGAACAGGAAACCAACCGCGACGGCCAGCGCCCGGAACGCACCGTCTACGCACTCACCGACGCCGGCCGCGACGACCTGCGCGACTGGCTGCGTGAACTCCTCAGCGAACCGGAACACGAGTACCCGCACTTCGTGGCTGCGCTGTCGCTGATCGCGGCGCTGCCACCGAGTGCGGCCGTGGCGCTGCTGCGGCACCGGCGCGACCGGCTGGCGCAGCAGCGCACGGAGATCCGTTCCACCATCGACAACACGCTCGCCGGCGGAGTACCAGCACTGTTCCTGGTCGAGGAGGAGTACCGGCTCGCGATACTCGTCGCCGAGTCGTCGTTCGTCGAACGGTTCATCGCACAGATCCTCGATCCCGGCAACGGCTGGGGCCGCATGTGGGCGGAATTCCACGGCGAACCCGCCCCGTCCGACGAACTGAAGGAACCGACATGACCTACACCCGCACGGCCCTGGTGATCGGCGGCGGCATCGCGGGCCCGGTGGCCGCGATGGCACTGCACAAGGCGAACATCGAAGCCACCGTGTACGAGGCGCACAACGAC
>DATBCR010000818.1:0-7808 GCA_036270375.1 Pseudonocardiaceae bacterium
CGGCCCGCCCGAACGCGGTGAGCACCGGCAGTGCCCGCACCAGTTCCAGCAGGTGGCCGGCCAACCGCGCGGCCGCGTCGGTGGCACCGGCCACCCGACCTGCCGTGAACCGCCCGATCAGCGCCGCGAACACCGGGATCAACGGCATGGTCACCGCGATCACCACCGCCGACCGCCAGTCCGCCACCAGGATCGCGAGACCCACCAGTGGCACCACGACCGCCGCCCCGACGAGCGCCGGCAGGAACCGGGTGAAGTAGTCGTCCAGCGCGTCAAGGCCGTTGGTGGCCAATGCGGTCAGTTCGGCCGGGTGGCGCTCGTCGATCCACTCCGGGCCGAGCCGGGTGGCCGCGTCCAGCAGGCGCCCGCGCAGGTCCTCCTTGGCCCCAGCCGCGGCCCGCGCGGCCACTGTCCGGCCGGCCCAGCCCAGCAGTGCGCGCAGGAATACCGCCACCGCGAACGCCACCGGCCAACTGCCGACCGCCGTGCCGCCCACGACGGCCGCCAACAACGCCGACAGCGACCACGCACACGCCACCAGCGCGATCGCGTCCGCGACGGCCAGCAGCACGCACCCCACGAGCGCACGGCGGGCCGTCGGCGACAACTCGGGCAGCGCGCCAAGCGGGCCGGTCACGGCTGGTGCACCGGCGGAATGTGCCGGGTGCCCAGCCGGCGCCGGAACACCCAGTACGTCCATGACTGGTAGACGAGCACCGCCGGCGCGCCGAACCCGGCCACCCACGTCATCACGGTCAGCGTGTAGTCGGCGGACGCCGCGCCGCGCACGGTGAGCGAGTGGGCGGCGTCAAGAGTCGACGGCAGCACGTCCGGATACAGCGCCCCGAACAACGTGACCGCAAGACCGACCACGGTCAGCCCGAGCAACGCGAACGCCTGCCCCTCCCGCGCCGCCCGCAACCGCAACGCCCCACCGACCGCCGCGAGAACCGTTACGCCAAGCGGTATCCACGTCCACGCGTGCCCCTCACGCAGCTGAACCACCAGCAGCAGAGCCACGATCGGCACCAGGGCAACCGGCGCGATCCGCAGCCCGAACCGCCGTGCGCGCGTGCGGATGTCGCCCTCGGTCTTCAGGGTCAGGAAGATCGACCCGTGCAGCAGTGCGAACCCGGCCACCGCGAGCGCGCCGACCAGCACCTCCGGCCGGAACGCGGCGAACGGCGAGCCGACCCGGTTGCCGTCCGCGTCCAGCGGCAGCCCGAGCACGGTCGTGGTCAGCACAAGGCCGACGCTGAGTGCCGCAAGCCAGGACGCGGTCACGATCACCCGGTCCCACCCCCGCCGCCACCGGTCGGTGTGCACCTTCCCCCGGTACTCGAAGGCGACGCCCCGTCCGATCAGCGCGATCAGCAACACAAGCAGCGGCAGGTAGGCGCCGCTGAACAGGGCCGCGTACCAGGCCGGGAACGCGGCGAACATGGCACCGGCCGCGACGACCAGCCACACCTCGTTGCCGTCCCACACCGGCCCGATGGTGTTGACCATGACGCGGCGGGTCGCCTCGTCCCGGCCGAGCACCGGCAGCAGCATGCCGACGCCGAAGTCGAAGCCCTCAAGGAACAGGAAACCAAGCCAGAACAGCGCCACCACGCAGAACCAGAAGGTCGGCAGGTTCATGATCAAAATCCTCAGTAGGCGAAGGTGAGCACGTCGGTCGGCTGGTCGGTGTCGTCGGGCAGCACGGCGGCCACGCCGGCCCGGACGTACCGCGCCATCAGGAAGATCTCGATCACCGCGAGCACGGCGTACACGGCGCTCAGCGCGATCACCGACGTCAGCGCCTCACCCGAGGTCACCCCGGGCGACACGGCCTGCGCGGTGTAGAGCCACACCCCGTCGACGCCGGTCGGATTGGGCGCGACGACGAACGGCTGCCGGCCCATCTCGGTGAAGATCCAGCCGAACGCGTTGGCCAGGTACGGCGTCGCGATGGCGAGCAACGCGATCCGCGGGAACCATCTGGTCCTCGGGAACCGGCCACGGCGGGTCAGCCACAGCGTGCCGAGCGCGGCGAGGGCGGCCAGCGCGCCGAACCCGATCATCAGCCGGAATCCCCAGTACGTCACCGGCAGGTCGGGCACGTAGTCGACCGGCTTGCCGGCCAAGGCGCCGAGGGCCGGGTCGTTGGGGTAGTTGGTGCCGTACTTGGCCTGGTACTGCGGAACCAGGTCCTGCACACCCTCGACCTTGCTGGCGAAACCGCCGGTGGCCAGGAACGACAGAACATAAGGGACGTCAAGGGTCTTCACGCTCTCGCAGTTCGGATTGCTGACGTCGCCGTACGCGAAGATCGAGAACCCGGCCGGCTGTTCGGTGTGGCACAGGGCTTCCGCGGCGGCCATCTTCATCGGCTGCTGCTGGAACATCAGCTTGCCCTGCGTGTCACCGGAAATCGCCAGCGCACCGAACGCGAGCACGCCGACCCACGCACCGAGCTTGAGCGACGCCCGCCACATCGGCCGATACCGGTCGTCTGCGGCGGACTTCGCGACGTGCCAGGCCCCGATGCCGACCAGGAACGTCGCCGCGACGGCGAAACAGCCCGCGATGGTGTGCGGAAGGGCCGCCATCAGCGTCGGATTCGTCAGCACGGCCCCGATCGACGTCAGCTCCGGCTTGTGGCCGACGATCCGCACCCCGACCGGATGCTGCATCCAACTGTTCGCGGCCAGGATGAAGTACGCGGACACAATGCTTGCCAACGAGAACGCCCACACACACCCGAGATGAACCTTGCGCGGCAACCGATCCCACCCGAAGATCCACAGCCCGAGGAACGTGGACTCGACGAAGAACGCGACCAGCCCCTCCATCGCCAGCGGCGCCCCGAACACGTCACCGACGAACCGCGAGTACGCACTCCAGTTCATGCCGAACTGGAACTCCTGCACCAGCCCGGTCACCACGCCCATCGCGAAGTTGATCAGCAGCAGCTTGCCCCAGAACTTCGTCATGGCGAGGTATTTCCGGTCGCCGGTACGCACCCACGCGGTCTGCATGCCGGCCACCAGCACGGACAGCCCGATGGTCAACGGCACCATCAGGAAGTGGTAGACCGTGGTGATCCCGAACTGCCACCTGGCGATCCCGAGTACGTCCACGTATCACATGGTGTGGCCTGCCACGACCACCCGCCAGCGGAGCCGGTCCCGTTCCGGCAGGACCAAAGTCCTGCTCAGGACAGGGCGGCGGTCAGGTCGGCGGCGGCGCGGACCACCCTGGGGCCGATCACCGCGTCGTCCAGTTTGGCCAGGGACACCACGCCGATGCTTGCCCGTAGTTCCGGCACGCCGCGGACCGGGGCCGCCACGCCGTACGCGCCGGCCTGTAGTTCGCCGGCCGAGCCAACCCAGGTCGGGCCGTTGAGCGGCAGCGTGATCGCGCGGCCGGCGGCACCACGCTGCAGCGGATGCCGGGCGCCCACCCGGTACGCCACGTGATACGCCGTCCACGACGGTTCGACGACCGCAACCGCCTGGGCCGCGTCGCCGTCCGCGACCGTCAGATGCGCTGTGGCGCCGACCTCCTCGGCGAGGGACCGCAGCACCGGCATGGCCACCATCCGCAACTGCGGCAGCACCCGCGCCGCCAGCCGCAGCATCCCGAGGCCCAGCCGCACCCTTGAGCCCTCACGACGCACGAGTCCGCGCTCCACCAACGGAACCAACAGCCGGTACACCGCGGCCCTGCTGGCCCCGATGGCCACCGCGAGATCACTGATCGTCGGCGCCTCGGACTCCCAGTCGGCGACGGCCTGCAGCACCGCCAGCCCACGTTCCAGCGTCAGCGAGCTTTCCTTGCCGGCCCTTGACGCGGCCGTGCTCGGGCGGGCGACCTGGCCGAGCCGTGCAGCTCCCACCGAGCGGGGGGTCACCACCTCGCTCGTCCAACCCGCCGGCCGGCGTGCACCCGGCTATCCCCGGCCCGGCGCGTCGGCCGGCAGCACCATGCCGGCGACCTCGGCCAGGCCCACCCGGCTGCCATCACCGCCGGGCGCACTGCCGGTGATCACCACGGTGTCCCCATCCCGGAGAAATGTCCTTTTCGATCCGTCGTCCAGCGTCAGCGGCTCGTTGCCGCCCCAGGTCAGTTCCAGGAAGCTACCTCGCTGCCCCCGCTCTGGGCCAGACACCGTGCCGGACGCGAACAGGTCACCCGGCCGCACCGTGGCCCCGTTGACCGTCATGTGCGCCAGCTGCTGGGCGCACGACCAGTGCATCCCGGCGAACGGCGGCCGGGACACCACCGTGTCGTTCCAGCGCACTTCGATGTCGATGTCCAAACCCCACGGACTGTCCTCGACAAGGTAGCGCTGCAACGGATGCGGCGCCGCCGGCGTTGCGGTCCTGGCATGCGCGAGGGCTTCCAGCGGGGTGATCCACGCCGCGATCGATGTGGCGAACGACTTGCCGAGGAACGGCCCGAGCGGCTGGTACTCCCATGCCTGGATGTCCCGCGCCGACCAGTCGTTGACCAGCGCCACCCCGAAGACGTGCTCCGCGACCGCCGACGTCGGCACCCGCGCGGCCACCGGCCCGCCGCACACGAATCCGACCTCGGCCTCGACGTCCAACCGGGTGCTCGGCCCGAACTCCACCGGACCGGACGGGCCGCCGCGCCGCTGGCCGTTGGGCCGCTCGACGTCCGTGCCGGACACCACGACCGTGCCGGCGCGGCCGTGGTAGCCGACAGGCAGGTGGGTCCAGTTGGGTAACAGCGGCTCGGCGGCGTCCGGCCGGAAGATCCGGCCGACGTTCTCGGCGTGGTGCCGCGACGAGTAGAAGTCCACGTAGTCGCCGACCGTGAACGGCAGCAGCGTCGTCAGCCTGGCCAGCGCAACGCACTCCGCGCCACGCGGCCGGGTCGGGCGGGCCACCAGCTCGGACAGTCGGTCACGTAACTCGCTCCAGGTCGACCGGGCCGACGCGAGCAAGGGGTCCAGTGAGTCGGCCGCGACCAGCTCGGCAAGGCGTGGCCCGAGCGTGTCGGCCAGCGGCCGCAGTGGTAACGCGTGATCGCCGACCCGGACCGCCACGTTCGGGCCGTCACCGGTGTCGATCACGCCGTACGGCAGCGTCTGCGGCCCGAACGGGTACGCCGGCGCGAACCGGTCGTCCTCGATCCAACTCATGAACCGTCCCCTGTCTGGTCAGAGCAGGCCGAGGGCTTCCAGGTCGGCCACCGGCTCGGCGAGTGAGCAGGAACCGTACGAGGCGAATACGCCCCGCACCGCGTGTGCGGCCTCGTCCGACAGCGCGGCCGCCTCCTCGGCGAGTGCCGCGCCGTCCTCGCTGGCCAGCGCCGCGTGGACGTCCGTGCCGGCCAGTGCCCGGCCGGTGGCCACCAGGAGGTTGAGGAAGCCGTGATGCGTGAAGCCGGTCTCCGTGTCGACGTGCCGGACGGCGTTGTGCAGGCCGGCGGTCGCCTTGAACGATGTGCCGGAACCGATGAGCACGGCAAGGAAGTCGGCGATGTGGTCGATGCTGGGGAACGTCTCGACGGCCTGGCCACCGCAGCGCAGCTTGGGCCAGTACCCCCGCTCGGCCACCCGGCGGACGCCTTCGAGCCAGTCCGGGCCGCCCCGGCGCGGCTCGATCACCCGGATCGCCTCCTCCGGCACGAACTCGTCGACGCGTTCCAGCCACTGGTCGTCGACGTCGGACGGGGCGGGCATCTCCACCATCCGCAGCGCGAGCAGCTCGGCCCGGGACTCGACGATGGACACCGCCTTGGGCAGCCCGCCGAGCCCGGTGTCGACCACAAGCGACAGGCCGACCGGCTTGACCGGTTTCGCCTTGATCAACTCGGTGATCAGCTCGGGCAGCCGGGACGCGGTACACAGGAACAGGCCGATCACGCCGGCCCGCTCACCGGCCCGCCCGGCGAGGTGCCCTCGGACCGCGTCCGGCATGGCGGCGTTGCCTGGCGGGAACAACGCCGCGTCGTCAACCAGCCGCGCCAACAGGGGCGGAATACCGAAGGGACCCGGCGCACGAAGCTCGGCAGCGCTTGACACGAGTGACACGCTAATGGTGTCAGACAATCGAACAAAATTGTTCGCTCATCGAACGTCGAGGATGACATGCCTTACTACCGCAGCGTCGGCGAAATAGTCCGAAAGCGCCACACGCAGTTCCGCGATCCGGCGGGTCGGCTCTACGCCGAGGAGCTGATGGGTGTCGAGGGCTTCTCGTCCGACTCGGCCCTGCTCTACCACCGGCACCTGCCGACCGCGATCGTGGACGCGGTCGCCGTCACCGACGATGAGCTGGGCGAACGCCGCACCACCGCGAACCACCCGCTCAAGCCGAGGCACTTCCGCACCCCCGACCTGAAGTGGGACGCACCGGCCGACGTGAACGCCGTGCAGGGCCGACGGTTGCTGTTCGGCAACGCCGACGTCGCCATCGGCTACGTCGTGGCCACGAGCGCCAGTCCCCTCTACCGCAACGCGACCGGCGACGAACTGCTGTACGTGCAGGGGGGCGCCGGCACGGTGCAGACGGTGTACGGCGAACTCGTGGTCGCGGAGGGCGACTACGTGGTCATCCCGACGTCGTGCACCTACCGCGTGCTGCCGGACACCCCGCACACCGGCGACCCGCTGCGGCTGCTCGTGGTCGAGGCGCGCGGCCACATCGGCCCACCTCGGCGCTACCTGTCCACCAAGGGCCAGTTCCTCGAACACGCCCCGTACTGCGAGCGGGACCAGCGCGGCCCCACCGAGCCACTGCTCGTCGACGGAACGGACGTGGACGTGCTGGTCCGGCACCGGGCCGGGATCACCCGCTACACGTACGCGCACCACCCGTTCGACGTGGTCGGCTGGGACGGCTGCCTGTACCCGTGGGCGTTCAACATCCGCGACTTCGAGCCGATCACCGGCCGCGTGCACCAGCCGCCGCCCGTGCACCAGACGTTCGAGGGGCCGAACTTCGTGATCTGCTCATTCTGCCCACGCAAGGTCGACTATCATCCACTGTCCGTGCCGGTGCCGTACAACCACGCCAACGTCGACTCCGACGAGCTGCTGTTCTACGTCGGCGGGGACTACGAGGCCCGCAAGGGTTCCGGCATCGGGCTCGGTTCGCTGTCACTGCACCCGGCCGGCTTCACGCACGGCCCACAGCCGGGCGCGGTCGAGGCGTCGCTCGGCGTGGACTACTTCGACGAGACGGCGGTCATGGTGGACACCTTCCGCCCGCTGGACCTCGGCGAGGCGGCGTCCGCGTGCGAGGACCCGCGTTACGCGTGGAGCTGGGCCCGTCGTGGCCCGGACTGGACGACCTGACCGATCGGCAAGCGTTTGCGTGGCGTCGGAACGGGTGACACCGTGGTTGGCGCCGGTGCTGGTTCGGCCGTCGGTGTTAGGGTGACCTAAGTGGAGGTGTGACCGTGGGCAAGACGACGCGTCGACCGCCCTGTCCCCGACCGGCGGACCGGGCGCGCACCATCGCCGTTCGCGGTGGGCGGGCCACTCTGCTGCGGTCGGACCTGGAGACCGCGGACCGGGTCGAGCCTCGGCTGCACCACGTGCACCCGGACGGCGCGGCCACCGTGCTGCTCGCCGACGACCACCCGCTGGTCGACCTCGCCAACAGGGCGCCGCACGGCGAACTGGGCGCCATGCTGGAACTGGCCGACCGGGCGCCGGTCGCACTGCGGGAGCCGGTCCGAGGGCTGCTGTGGATCACCGGCTGGCTACGGCCGCTGAGTGGTGCGGCGGCCAGACGAGAAGCGCTCGCGGTCGCCGAGACCCGCCCGGACAGCCGCCTGCTGGACGT
>DATBCR010000819.1:0-3661 GCA_036270375.1 Pseudonocardiaceae bacterium
GGTGTTCCTCTCCGATCCGCTGGCGGCCGGCAGCCTGGGGCCGACGAAGAAACCGCTCTACTCCCCGGTCGCGTTGTCAGGGCTCGCCATCGCGTTCAACATCGAGAGCCAGTACTCGTTCAGCGCGCCAGCCAACGTCCGGCAACGCAACGGCGTCCGGATCAACAGCATCAACCTCAGCCCGCGGCTGGTGGCCAAACTGCTGACCCAGTCGTACCGGGACGGCGTCGTGCCCGGCGCCACCGACGACGCCGGCAACCCGGCCGACCTGACCACCGACCCCGACTTCCTCGCGCTGAACCCTAAATTCAAGCAGCTGACGTTCAGCTCGGGCATCGCGAGCATGCTGGTGCCGGAATCCCCGTCGGACGCCACCGACGAGCTGTGGGCCTGGGTCAACGCCGACCCCGACGCGCACAAGTTCATCAACGGCACGCCGGATCCGTACGGCATGAAGGTCAACCCGAACTACGCGAACCTGCAACTGCCCCGGCCGGAGTTCCCCAAGGACGACCCGGCCTGCCAGAACTTCCCCGCGCCGCAGACCCCGCTGTGCACGCTCGACTGGTTCCCCTACTCCGCGACGATGCACGCCGGCGCCCGCGCGGCCAGCCGCGGCGACCTGCTGCTGCGCACCACCTGGAACTTCGGCGGCAACCCGGCCACCTGGGGTCCGACCCCGGCGCAGCCCGAGGGTTCGCGCGCCGTGCTCGCCCTCTCCGACGTGGCCACCGCCACCCGCGACGGCCTGCCGATGGCAAGCCTCTGCGACGACGCCGGGAACAACTGCGTCAGCCCGACCTCCGACAGCCTGCTCGGCGGCGCGGCGTCCATGGTGAACAGCGGCGTGGACGGCGTTGTCGTCCCGGTGCCGAGCGACGTGAAACCGGGCGCCTATCCGCTCACCACGCTGACCTACGCGGCCACGGTGCCGAGCGAACTGTCGATTGGCGAGGCCAAGGACTACGCGGCGCTGCTGAAGTACGCCGTCGGTCCCGGCCAGGCCACCGGCCAGCAGCCCGGCCAGCTCCCGCTCGGCTACGTCCCGCTGCCGCAGGCCATGCAGCAGCAGACCGTCGCGGCGGCGAACACGATCCTCGCCGTGGCGAACCACGTGCCGTCGCCGTCCCCGAGCCCGATCGCCAGCGGCGGCGAGACGATCACGGTGACCGTCACCGGCACCCGCCCGACCACCGGGACCGGCGGGAGCACGCCCACGTACGCCGGCGGCCTGAACCCGCCGCCGGTCTCTAGCCCGAGCGCGCACGTCTCGGCCCCGCCCGCGCCCTCCGCGAAGATCTTCACCGCCTCGCCGCCGGCCACGGCCACCGCCGCCGGAAGCAGAGGCCGTACACCCGCGCAGCCGCTCGGCGCGATCCGCTACGTGCTGCTGTTCGCGTTGCTGTTCGGCGGCGTCGCGGTCGCCGCCGGACCGGGCTTGACCGTGCTGTCCCACTCTTCCCGGCTCTCCAAGCTGCTGCGCCGGTGAGACGCCGCGGCGCGCACGCGGGTTCCCCACGACCCGCTGCCGGACGCCGCGGCCCACATGCCCACGCCGGGCACCCGCCCGGCGTGTAGCCCCGAGAAGGGAAGACACTGTGAAGAGTTGGAAGCGGGCGCTCGTCGCGGCGGCGGGCCTCGCGCTCGTCGGCGGCGTGACCGCGGCCGGCCCGGCGCAGGCGGACCCCAGCGGCCCGCCCACTTTCCGCCAGCTGGCGGGCGTCGGCTCCGACACGACCCAGGGTGTGATGGACGCGCTGGCCAACGTCATCACCGACAGCAGCGGCACAAAGCTGATCGGCTCCTATGACGCGACCGGCTCGGCCAACATCCAGACCCAGTCGCCGACGGCGTGTAGCATCGCGCGTCCGAACGGCTCGGGCGCTGGACGCACCGCGCTGCTCACCTCTCTGCAGGCCAACAACGGCTGCCTCCAGTTCTCGCGCTCCTCGAGCCTGAACCTGGCCGCCGCCACCCCCGGCCTGACCTACATCCCGTTCGCCACCGACGCGGTGTCGTACGCCGTGACGGCGAACAGCAACATCCCCAAGTCCCTGAAGCTGACGGACGTGCAGGCGATCTACCACTGCGACCCGAACTTCGTGGGCACCGGTCCGAACTACGCCATCACCGTCATCCTCCCCCAGGCCGGCTCGGGCACCCGGTCGTTCTGGGAGAGCACGATGGGCATCCTCGACACTGACGTGGTCGCCGGGCACTACCCGTGCATCATCGACCACAAGAACGGCCTGCCGATCGAGGAGCACGACGGCCGCGTCCTGGACGACAACTCCATCGCCCCGTTCTCCATCTCGCAGTACATCGCGCAGAGTGAGAACACCATCCCCGACCTGCGCGGCAAGGCTGTCCTCGGGGTCATCGACGGCTTCACGCCGAACGTGATCAACAGCACCTTCGAGGTCACCCGCAGCGTGTACAACGTCATCCCGACCTCGCAGATCGGCACCGCGCCGTACAGCACGGTGTTCGTCGGCTCGGGCTCGGCTGTCTGCTCGCAGGCCGCGCTGATCAACCAGTACGGCTTCGCCAGCAACCCGAACTGCGGCAGCACGTCGCAGCACACTCCGTGATCCGTCCTCGGACTCTTCGACTCTTTAAGGAGAGCAGCACTGTGTTCAAGCACAGGATCCTGCGCTCGGCCGCGGCCGGTCTCGCGACTCTGGTCGCCGCCGGCACGGTCAGCGTCCTGGCGGCGGGCTCGGCTAACGCCGCGGTCGTCGGCAGCCTGACCACGTCCACCCAGAACGGCCTGGACACTCAGGCGTTCAGCATCAGCACCTCGGCGGCGTGCCCCGGCGGCACCAACCTGTCCGTGCTGCTGACCGGCACCGGTTTCCCGGCGGCGGGCGTCAACGCGGTCGGCAACACCGCTCAGTCGATCTACCAGGTCAACAGCGCCGGCGGCCTGGTCGTCCCGCTGCCCGAGACGATGCGCCAGTACGCCAGCGACAACGGCGTCAGCACCCTGTCGGGCCGGTACGACTTCGACCTGGAGTGCCGCGGCGCGTTCGGCACGACCGACTTCGGTGACTTCACCGGGTCGATCTGGTTCACCAGCAACACCGCTTGGCAGAACACCGACCCGAACGCGTCGACCCCGACCACCACCACGGTGACCGCCGCCCCGGCGAGCCCCGTGACGGCCGGCACGTCGGTCACGTTCACCGCTTCCGTCGCCCCGGCCAACGCCACGGGCACCGTCCAGTTCAGTGACAACGGTGCCGCCATCGGCGCCCCGGTGACGCTGAACAACGGCACGGCCGCTTTCACCACCAGCTCCCTGGCGGCCGGGACGCACTCCATCACCGCGGCTCTCACCGCGGGCACCGGTTTCGGCAACTCGACCTCCACCGCGGTGTCCTACACGGTCAACCCGGCGGCGGCGACCCCGACGACCACGGCCCTCGCGGTCAGCCCGGCGAACACCGCCCAGCAGTTCAGCACCGTCAGCCTGAGCGCCACGGTCTCCCCGGCCGCGGCCGCGGGCACCGTGCAGTTCAGCGACAACGGTGCCGCGATCGGCGCTCCGGTGGCGGTCTCGGGCGGTACGGCCACCCTGAACACCAGCACGCTCGCAGTGGGCGCGCACTCGTTCACGGCGGCCTTCACCCCGTCGAACACGACCGCGTACCTGGGCTCG
>DATBCR010000820.1:0-3691 GCA_036270375.1 Pseudonocardiaceae bacterium
CACCAACTTGCGCGGCCTCTTAGCCTCACCCACCGAACCCACCGACCAGGTTCCGCAACGCCGATTCGGCAAGGGAACCCCATATCGCAGCATGCGCTGCCGGCACCGCGACCCAGTCCTTGAACGGCCGGTTGGCCCCCGACGGGTCGAACAACGCCGCACCCGACAACGCAAGCGCGGCGGCGTGCGCGGGGGTGCCGGCGCCCAGCTTGACCGCGAACACGCCGTTATTGACGCAGGCGAACGCCTTACCGCCCGCTTTCAGGGCACGTGACCCGAACATCATGCCCGCGATCGCGCCACGCGGTGCGAGGTCGGCCACGATCGTCTCGAAAACAGTGTCCGTGTTCATCCCGAAATCCGTTCTGCGGGGCGATGTTCCACGACCATGCCGCGCACCGCGACAACACCGACGCTCACCGCGATGATCGCCTCGGCCCACAGGAACGCCGCGTAGTCGAACAGCGATCCGATCGGCGGCGAGCCCGGCACCGCGTTGCGCACCACGACCAGCGCGAACAGCGTAGCCGCCATCCACCCGAGCGCGGGCCACACCAGACCACGCCGCTGCCGCACGATGATCACACCCGCACCGAGCACGGACAACGCCAACGCCCACATCGTCGCCATCAGAAACCACGCCAGGATGAACGTCCCCCGTGACCGCCCGAACCGCAGGTCCGCCGCCACCGTGCCGACATGCTCGGCCGCTCCGATCGGCTCGACCGAGAACAGCGGGTCGTAGTTACGGAACACCATGTCCACCGGCACCCGGCGATCCGCCGACGTGGCGAAGAAACCGAGCGTCGTGGTGTACCGATCGAACGGATAGTCCGTCAGCACACCGGTGTCGAACCCGACCACGACGTTCTGTGCCGCCACCCGATCACCGGCCGGCCACCGAAGCGTGCCCTGCGTCAGCGACGACGTGTCCACGACCAGATCGGTCGCCGGCACGAGGTTGTCGCCGTCCCGCGCGAGGCGCCCCCGAGGATGCGCGAGCACCACCACCGTCAACTGCCGCGCACTCGGATCCACCCGCTGCAACGTCACGTCGAGTTCGACCCCGTCCGCCGCCGCGCTGTCACCGGCCTGGTACTCGGACTGCCCGATGTCGCGCTGGTTGAGGTAGCCGAACGTGCCCAGCCCGGCAAGGGCGGCGATCGCGACGACGACCACCAGCCCTTGGCCGACACGCCGCAGCCGGCTCCCGTGTTCCCGCATCGCGCCGATTGGATCACGCACCCAACCCACCCGCAGGGTGAGCGAACGTCGATCAGCCGGCCGTGTCGTTGTCGATCCCCGATCCTGTCAGGTTCCGGCCAGCGGCGATGTCCGGTAGCGGACCACCCGCGCGCACGTCGAGCCGGGCAAGTCGATCGAGACTGGATGGGTAACCCACCGGAAACGGGAGCCGGGCAGGAGGGATCGTCGTGGCACCGGACGCAGCGTTCACCTTCGCGCACACCGACTTCTACGAGCCGCTCGAACTCGCCGACCCCGGCCGCCGCTACCGCCCGACCATGCCGCCGCTCGGCTGGACCAGCCGCGACACCGGGGTGTGGACGCAGTGGGCGCCGCCGGATGACGGCCTGCCGGAGCAGGGCTGGAAGGTGCACGTGTCGGCCGCGCTGGCCGGCGCGCAGCACGTGCTTGACGTCGTGTCGGTGGCGGCGGAGAACTTCGGCGTGCCGTTCAAGCACATCGCGGGCACCACGTTCTTCCTTACCCTGCACGCGAAGGACGCCGACCGCACCCGCAGCGGCAAGTTCTGCGCGCTCTACCCGCCGACCGAGGAACTCGCCGGTCAGCTGCTGCGCCGGCTGGCCCGCGACCTCGCCGACGTGACCGGTCCGCACGTGCTCACCGACCGGCGGTTCGGCTCGTCGCGGTGCGTGTCCTACCGGTACGGCGCGTTCCTGAGCCGGTCCCGCCTTGAGGCCGACGGCACCCGGACCAACATGGTGCTCGGGCCGGACGGCGTCGAAGTGCCGGACGTGCGACGGCCGGAGTTCGCGCTGCCGCCCGGCATCGTGGACCCGTTCGTGCCGGCGCAGCAGGCCCGGACCGACGACCTGCCGCCCCGTTTCCGTGGCTACACCGTCGATTCGGTCCTCCGGCACACCAATTCCGGCGGTGCCTACCGTGCGCGCGCCGAGGACGGCCGCGAGGTGTTCATCCGGCAGGCCCGCGCGCACAACGGCTACACCGACGACCGCACCGACGCCCGACTCCGCCTGCAGCGCGAGTACCACACGCTGTGCACGGTGCACGCCAGCACCCCCGGCCTGTGCCCGGAGCCGGTCGAGTTCTTCACCCACCAGGACCACGCCTACCTGGTGACCGAGTTCGTGCCCGGCCGCACCCTGGCCACCTGGGCCGCGACGTCGTCCCCCGTGCTGCGCATCCAGCCGGGCGAGGCCGAGCTCGCCGACTACTACCGCCGCTGCCACGCCGTCCTCGCGTCCGTCAACGACCTGCTCAGCCAGCTGCACGAACTGGGCTACGCCTTCGCGGAACCCAGCCCCCGCAACGTGATGATCGACGACGACGACCAGGTCCGGCTGATCGACTTCGAGTCCGCGCGGCGGATCGCGGACCGCCCTGCGCCGACCGACGCGGTCGCCCGGATGCTGTTCTTCCCGCTGCACAAGGTGGTCGAGCGCAGCCCGGAGGCGCTGGACCACGTGAAGGCCGACCTCGCCGATCTCGGCCCGGTGCCCGGTTCGCTGTGGCGGGCGACCACACCGCTGCACCTGCCGGTGGCCCAGCGGTCCCTGCCGACACCGGACCAGGTGCGCGCGGAACCGGTGGAAAGCCTGCGCTGGCTGTGTGATCGCACCGCCGACGCACTGGAAGCCATGGCGGAGCCCGACAATCCGCGCTGGGTCTACCCGACCACACCGGACGGCCACCGCACCAACACGCGCTGCCTCGCCTACGGCACCGCCGGTGTGTTGCACGCGTTGCGGTTCGCCGGCCGGCCGGTCTCCCCGGCCGTGGTGGCCCGGCTGCGGGACGGCTCGCGGCGCGAACTGGACGACACACCGCCCGGCCTGCTGTTCGGCAGTGCGGGCATCGCATGGACCCTCGGTGATCTCGGCGCGCACGACGCCGCGGACGAACTGCTTGCCGCCGCGTTCCGGCATCCGCTGGCCACCAGTTCGGCCACCATCGGCTGCGGCGCGGCCGGGATCGCGTTGGCGCTCATGAACTCCTACTGCCGCACCGGCGCACGCCATCACCTGGACTGGGCGACCCGGCTGCTCACCGAACTGCCCAAGGGCGACGCGCTGACCGCCCTGATCGGCCGGCAGAACGCGGCCGGTCTCGTGCACGGCCGGTCCGGGATCGCGCTCGCGCTGTACTACCTCGCCCGGCTGACCGGCGACCGTTCCGCGCTGCGCAGGGGACTTCGCCTGCTGCGCGAGGAGTTGGCGCTGGCCAGCCCGATGGCGACGGACGCACTCGGCTTCCGCGCGTCCTCGGCCGACCATGAGGGCCGGCAGTACCTGTGTTCCGGCAGCGCGGGCTATGTGCACGTGTTGGCCAGATATCTGGCCGTGTCGGAGGTGCCGGAACTGGCCGGCGTGCTGCGGAGTTGCCTGCGTGCGCTGACCGTGCGGTTCACCGTGTCCGCAGGTCTGTTCCAGGGTCTTGCCGGGCTCGGGATGGTGCTCGGCGAGGCGTC
>DATBCR010000821.1:0-7403 GCA_036270375.1 Pseudonocardiaceae bacterium
CCGACCTGGACCTCATCAACCAGCTGCCACACGAAGGCATGACGCGGTTGTTGGTGCTGATCGAGCAGGAGATCGAGTCGCGGATCGAGGCTCGCACCAGACTGACCCGCAACAGGGGCGGCATCGTTACCGGTATCCTGCTGATGGGCGGCGCGACCGGACTGCTCGTACTGGCCGTCCGCGGGCACTCCCTACAGTGGCTGGCGGTGTTGGCCACGATGCTGTACATCATCGGCACGGTATGCATCGGCCTGAGCAGCCGCAAAACACGTCGGGACGCCGGCGGCACCGTGATCAACGACTAGCGGCAGCCGCCATCAAGCCGTGAGCTGTGCGAATGCCATCGACCACCACGATTCGGGATCCTGAAACGCCGACGGGTCGACAGTGACCAGCTCGTCATGCAGCACAGCGGCCTGCTCAGTTCGGGCCGCACCCCCCGGATCGCTGCTGATGAACCGAGCCAGCCGATACAGGAACTCGACAAACAACGCGAACGTGGAGTTGACCAACTCCAGCGCGGGCCCGTCCGAGTCGAGCAGACCGACAACACCGGTACCCAGATCAAGACAGAACAGCAGATTGGGACTGTCCGGAGCCCCACCCAACACAACCAGCCGCAACGGATCGTCATCGCCGATGCGAATCTCGACGAGGTTGAACAGCTTGATCGCACCGGACAGGTACACCGTGAACAGGATCGGCACGTCGTCCGGCATCGCGCCGCCCGGCGGCAGCAGGTCCGGGCTGAACCGCATTTCCGACTCGAATTGGTCGACCGGGAAATGCAGGAGCTGGTCCGCGCCCCAGAAATCCGCCATAGCGCTGTACGGAACGGCCACGTCGGATCTCCTCGTTCTCGTCGGTCTCGCCATCACAGCTGGTCAGTGGTCTGCGTCCACAGGAAAGCATACCATCGGTCCTGATCACCACCGGTGACGACCTCGGCGTACCCCAGCCCGAACAGGTATCGCTCGACAGCAACGACCAGACTGTCCGCGAAACGCTCGATGTCGCCATTCATCCGGCCCTCGACACCGTCCGGAAACCACCACACGGCACCACTGCTGCGATTCAGATACAGCGGATTGTCATCGATCATCCCGAAACAGATCCACTCCGCTTCCGCACCATCGACATCCTCGCAGTAGAACTGATTGTCCGGCAGCTCGGCGACCGAGAACACCACGATCGAACCACACCTCGGACCGTCCGACGCGGCAAGCAACTCCCGCAGTTCGGCCGGCAGGTCGGCGGGCACATCGACTGCTCCGTCTGGAATCTTCGCGAACCTCACCGCACCGGGTGTCGCGGCCAGCGCCACTCGCAGCGCGGCGGCTCGCTCGTCGAGTTCGGTCATTTCTTGTTGACCACTTCAATGCGAATGGGTGTGCCGTCCGGCAGATTCTTGATCTGCGGCCAGATCTGCCTGAGGCCGATCTGCTCGTTCGTATAGCGGTCCAGGAAATGGAGGTTGGCCGCGGTGTCCGGCCCGCCGAGCTGCAACTCGTGCACGTGGTCGGGTGACATCCGGCGCGTGACGCGGTCGATCAGCTTGTCGGAGAACGCGGGGTTCTGGTCGTGGTACTGGCGGTAGATCCGGTCGATCATGTCCTGACGGTACTGCTTGGTGACGTTCGGGTCGCGGTTGACCGGGTTCTTCGCCTTGGACAGCTTGCCGTCGTCGCTCAACCGCTTCAGCGCGTTCGCCTTGCCGTTGAACTCGGTCTTGGGCATCTTGGGCTCGCGCCAGATCTGCACCGTCACCGGCTCCGGTGCGCCGTCCAGCCGGGAGGTGATCGACGACGGCGGCTTGACGGTGCGCTCGGGCTGGCCTCCGATCTTCGTGAACGATTCGGCAGTCCGCGCCTCGGACTCCAGCGTGCGGGAGAGGTTCTCCTCCTCGGTCTTGGCGCCCTGCTCGGTCACCTTCGCCACCGACTCCGCGATGTTGCCCGCGGCCTGGTCCGCGTCGGACGCGAGGCCCTTGAACACCGCACCCAGTTCGCCCTCTGCCATCAGAACTCCAATGCCGCCGTACCCTCATGTTAGGGATCAGGCGGCCTGTTGTCGGCAGAATTGCCAAACGCGCTCAGCGGGTGGCGATCAGGGCGGCGCGGTCGGTCTTGCCGTTCGCGGTGCGCGGCAGTTCATCCACAATGGACACCTCGTCGATGATCATGTAGCGGGGCAGGTGTTCCGCGCAGTGCGCCTTCAGGGACAGCAGTCCCGGTGGGTTGGCGCCGGGGGTCGGGACGACCGCGGCGCGCAACTTGGTGTCGATGCCGGTGCCGACGACCACCACCGCCACCGCCGCGACGGACGGGTGTTGGCCGATGGCGGCTTCGATCTCGCCCAGTTCGATTCTGTGCCCGCGCACCTTGACCATGGCGTCGCGGCGGCCGATGTACTCCAGGTTGCCGTCCACGCCGAAACGGCCGATGTCGCCGGTGCGATAGGTGTCGCCCTGCGGCGGGCCGCCCCAGTAGCCGAGCATCACCGTCGGACCCTGCACGACGATTTCGCCGTCGTCGTCAAGGGTGATCGTGTCGCCGGAGCACGCCTGGCCGATGGGCAGGCCGGTGGTCCTCGCCAGGTCCGCCTCGGTCACCTCGTATGCCGTACACACGTTGGTTTCCGTTGGGCCGTACCAGTTGTACAGCCGAACCCCGGGCCACGCAGTGTGTAGTTCGAGCACGCCGTTGATCGGGAACGGCTCGCCCGCGAACACGCAGATCCGCAGCGCGGGCGGTGCGGGATGGTCCAGCAGGCCGCCGAACCGCATCATCAGCAGCAACGCCGACGGCACCGAGTACCACACCGTGATACGCCGGTCTTGCAGGAACGCCAACAACTCGCTCGGCGAGTACGCCAGGTCGGACGGCACAAGGTCGACCGACGCACCGGCCAGGAACGCGCCATACAGATCGAAAACAGACAAGTCGAAGTTGAACGGTGCGTGGTTGGACAGCCGGTCGCCCGGCGACAGCGAAGTCTCGGCGGCCGCCCACCGCACGAAAGCCAAGGCATTGCGGTGGCTGATCAGCACGCCTTTCGGTTCGCCCGTGGAACCGGAGGTATAGAGGATGTACGCCGGATCATCCTCAGAAACGGCCGGTTCCGGGGGCGGGGGGCCGTCGTGGGTCAGGGCGTCGATGTGGATCACCGGGCCGGGAAAGTCGGCACCGTCGGTGACGATCACGGCAGGCGTGCAGCTCGCGGCGATCCGGGCGACCCGGGGTGCCGGGTTGGTGGGCGCGACCGGCACATAGATCGCACCGAGCCGCAGTGCCGCCTGCATCAGCGACACCACCGCGACACTCTTGGCCGCCCAGATCAGCACCCGATCCCCCGCCCGCACACCCAACGCGTGCAGCGCGGCGGCCTGGCGATCGGCCAATGTGTTCAGCTCGCGGTAGCTGACCGTGGTCGCCTCGCTGTGTACCGCGGGCGCGGACGGGGTGCGTGCGGCGGCGGTTCGCACGAGATGGTGCAGCAGCATGGCTCACAACCCCAGTTCCATCGCCACGAGTTGGCGCTGCACATCGGAAGCGCCGGAGAAGATGGTGCCGCCGATCGCATCCCGCAGCGCCGCCTCGATGCCCCACTCACGCAGGTAGCCGCGACTGCCGAACAGCGCGATCGCGTCGCTGGCACTCGTCACGGTGCCCTCGGACACCGCCAGTTTGGACAGCGCGGCGTGCAGCGTGGCCGGCTCGTCCACGTCCAGCGCCCAACACGCCCGATACAACAGCAGCCGCGCGCTCTCCACCCGCAGCGTCATCTCGACGATCCGATTCGTCACCGACTGGAACTCCGACAGCCGATGACCGAACTGCCGCCGCTCGCGCACATGCGAAACGCACCGCGCGATCAACCGGTCCTGCACCCCCAGGTACAGCGCGAACAGGCACGCCCGCTCCCAGCCCATCGAGTGCTGGAAGATCGCCGAGCCCTGCCCCGGCTCGCCGAGCACCGCGTCGGCCGACACGAAACAGTCCGTGAACTCGACCTCGGACGCGACGCAGCCCTCCATACCCAGCTTGCGCAGCGGCGTGCCCACCCGCACCCCAGGCGCGGCGGCGTCGACGACGAAGGCGCTGATCCCCCAGTGCCCGGCCGCCGGGTCGGTGACCGCGTACGTGACGAAAACGTCGGCGACCGGACCGTTGCTGACGAAGCTCTTGGTGCCGTTGAGCCGAAAACCGCCGTCCGCCGGCACGGCCGTCGTGCTCAGCCTGCCGACGTCGGAGCCGGCGTCGGGCTCGGTCATCGCGTTGCCGGCGACCAGGTCACCGGCCGCCAGGCCGGGCAGCAGGCGGTCACGCGACTCTGCGGCGGCGAACGCCACGATCGGCATCGTGCACGCGAACAGGTGCGCGGCGGCGGCGAACACCAGGCCGGTGTCCGGGCAGCCGTTGCCGACCGCCTCGAACTGGCGGGCCGTGTCCAGCGCGCCGAGACCCGTGCCGCCGTACCGGGTGGGCACGCTGGCGCCGAGCACACCCAGCTTGCCGAGCAAGGTCCACTTGTCCCGACTGAACGTGTACTCGGGCTCGGCCGGAAATGCGGCGCGCGCATCCACAAGGGTCCGGTCGTAGCGCTGCCGCTGCTCGGCGGTCCACCCGAACTCCATGGCGTCGACGGTATCGTCGGGACTGTTGTGCCCTTCGGTGCTAGCACGGCGGTCCTGGCAGATTCCCCAACGTCAGGCTGACACCGAACCCGGCATCCGAATCACCTTCCGTCACCATGGCCCTGTTGCACAATAAGCCCCATGCCGCTTGATCCGCAGGTCATAGCCATGCGCGCGGAGCGTGCGAAGGACGCTGCGCCACCGCTGTACGAGATGACGGTGGCGCAGGCGCGGGCCGAGGACCTCAAGTCCATCCAGGCGGCCGGCGGCGCGCCCGAACACGTGGCCGAGGTCGTCGACGACCGCCTGCCCGGCCCCGGCGGTCCGCTGCCGATCCGGATCTACCGTCCGTCGGGCGAGCGGCCGCTACCGGTGCTGGTGTACTTCTTCGGCGGTGGCTGGGCGCTCGGCGCGATCGACACGTCGGACGGCGTGTGCCGGGCGCTGACCAATGCGGTCGGCTGTGTCACGATCACCGTCGGCTATCGACTGGCGCCGGAGTACCCGTTCCCGGCCGCCGTCGAGGACTGCTATGCCGCGACGAGCTGGATCGCCGAGCACGCGGACGAGTTGGGCATCGACCCGGACCGGGTCGCGGTCGGCGGCGACAGCGCGGGCGGGAACCTGGCGGCCGCGGTGACCCTGCTGGCCAGGGACCATGGCGGCCCGCGCATCGCGCACCAGTTGCTGGTCTACCCGAACACCGACTACCACTCGGACACGCCGTCGCTGCGCGAGAACACGGATCCGTTGCTGTTCAACAGGTATTCGGCCGAGTGGTACTGGAAGCACTACCTCGCGTCGCCGGCCGACGGCGCCAGCCCGCTGGCGTCGCCGCTGCGCGCGTCGGACCACTCCGGACTCCCGCCAACCACCATGATCACCGCCGAGTACGACCCGCTGCGCGACCAGGCGACGGCGTACGCGGACCGGCTGCGCGCGGCCGGCGTGCCGGTGGCACACAAGCACTATCCCGGGATGGTGCACGGTTTCTTCACCATGTCTGGGGTGCTGGACGCGGCACGGGACGCCGTGGCGACGGCGGCGGCCTGCCTGCGGGACGCGTTCCGGGAAGCGAGGGTGCGTTGACCAGGAGTGTGCCGCCGGGGGCGCTCGCGCTCGGCGACCTGCACGGCTCGCTGTCCGATCCGCTGCTGGACACGATGACGTTCCTCAACGAGGTGACGTCACGATTCCCGGATGCCATCTCCTTCGCGCCCGGCCGGCCGTACGAAGGGCTGTTCGAACCGGGCAGCATCCACGACCACCTCACCGCCTACACCGACTATCTGGTGCGGGAGCGGGGTTTCCGGCCGGATCAGGTGCGCACGTCGCTGTTTCAGTATGGCCGCACCAACGGCGAGATCCACGACCTGATCGCGCGCACCCTCGCCAACGACGAGGACCTGCACGTGCCGCCGGAGTCGGTGGTGGTGACGGTCGGCGCGCAGGAGGGCATGGTGCTCTCGCTGCGCGCGCTGTTCGCCGGGCGCGACGACGTGCTGCTGGCCAGTTCCCCTTGCTACATAGGGATTACCGGCGCGGCACGGCTGTTGGACATCGATGTGGTCGGGGTGCCGGAAGGTGCGGACGGCCTTGACCCGGACCGGGTGGCCGAGGTCGCGGCGCGCGTGCGGGCGGCGGGCCGGCGGCCACGGGCGCTGTATGTGGTGCCGGACTTCGCGAATCCGTCCGGCGTGAGCATGTCCGTGCCCAACCGGCGACGGCTGCTCGACGTCGCGGAAGCCGCTGACCTGCTGGTGATCGAGGACAATCCGTACGGCTTCTTCACCCGGGACGACCTGTTCCGGCCGACGCTCAAGTCGATGGACACCGGGCGCAGGGTGATCTATCTCGGCTCGTTCGCCAAGTCCTGTTTTCCCGGTGCCCGCCTCGGTTACGCGATCGCCGACCAGGACGTGGTGGACGCGGCCGGCAACCGGACGCTGCTCGCCGACCAGTTCGCCAAGATCAAGAGCATGGTCACGGTGAACACGCCGTCGCTGAGCCAGGCGGTGATCGGCGGCATCCTTGTCAACAGTGGCTGCCGGTTGCGGGACGCCAACCAGGACAACATCCGCTTCTACCGCGCGAATCTGGAGCGGATGCTGGCCGAGTTGGGCCGATGGTTCCCGACCGAGGCGCGGGCCGAACTTGGCGTGGACTGGAACGCGCCCGGCGGCGGTTTCTTCGTCGTGCTCACGGTTCCGTTCGTGGCGGACGCGGCGGCGCTGACCCGGTCGGCGCGCGAGTTCGGCGTGCTGTGGACACCGATGGACGCGTTCTATCTCGACGGCGGCGGCCGGTACCAGCTTCGGCTTTCCTGTAGCTACATCGAACCTGACCGGCTGGTCGAAGGAGTCGAGCGGCTGGCGGCGTTCATCGTCAAGGAATCCATCTGACGGCCGTCCGCTCAACGGGACCAGGTCCGCTGACCGGATTAGACCAATTATCCCATGTAGCACCGGAAGTACCGGACCGCTGAGTGGACCTGGTCCGGTCAGTGGGGCGTCTCAATAGGACCGAACTCGCACCGCGGACGGGTCGATGTCGGCGATCGTCGGGCGGCCGGCAAGGGTCATGCAGTCGACGAGTTCGTCGCGCAGCAGCCGCAGCACCGCCGCCGCGCCGGCCGCGCCGCCCTGAGCGAGCCCCCACAGCACCGGGCGGCCGATCAGCACGGTGCTCGCGCCGAGTGCCAGTGCCTTGAAAATATCCGTGCCACACCGGATTCCGCCGTCCAACAACACCGGAACGCGGCCGTCGA
>DATBCR010000822.1:0-2068 GCA_036270375.1 Pseudonocardiaceae bacterium
CCGTCGTCCGGGCCCGCGTGGCCGAGCACGCCGTGCCCGCCGCCGCGCACGCCGATCGGCAGGTCCAGTTCGCGGGCGGTCCGCACGGCGGCGGCCACGTCACGCACGCTCGCGGTGCGGACGACGGCGCGTGGGCGGCGGTCGATCATGGCGTTCCACACGGTCCGGGACTCGTCGTATCCGGGCGTGCCGGGGAGGATGAGCTGTCCGTCCAAGCGGTCCCGCAACTGGCGGAGCGGTGCTGGTGTGAGTGCTGGTGTCGTTGTCATGTGATCAGCCTGACAGCGTGGTGGCACCTCGATAAGGTCCAATCCCGCGCCTGGATTCAGGTCCAATCGGGTCGACTACAGTGCCGCTTGTGACCAATGTGGCCAACGCGGCGCAGGCCGCCGAGTGGGACGGTCCCGGTGGCGAGCACCGGGCCAGGTACGCCCAGCTGATCGAGGACCAGGTGCGGCGGCACAACGACCGGTTCCGCGCCGTAGCCGCCGTCGGCCCGCGCGAGCACGTGCTCGACATCGGTTGCGGCACCGGCGATTCCACCCGGGACGCGGCCCGCGCCGCCGTCGACGGCCGGGTGCTCGGCGTCGACCTGTCCGAGCGGATGCTGGCACGGGCACGTGAACTCAGCGACGCCGAAGGCCTGCACAACGTCGAGTACCTGCGCGCGGACGCCCAGGTGCACGAGTTCCCCTCGGCCCGGTTCGACGTGTGCGTGAGCCGGTTCGGTTCGATGTTCTTCGACGACCCGCTCGGCGCGTTCACCAACATCGGGCGGGCGCTGCGGCCGGGTGCGCGGCTGGTGCTGCTGGTATGGCAAGCACGCGACGACAACGAGTGGTCGGCCGAGATCCGCAGGGCACTCGGTGCCCCGGTGCCCGCGCCGCCGCTGACCGGTCCGAATCCGTTCTCCCTTGCCGATCTCGCGGTCGCGGAGGGCATTCTCACGTCGGCCGGCTGCACCGACTTCGCCGCGGTCGACGTCGACGAGCCGGTCTGCTACGGCCCGGATGCCGCTACCGCCTTCGATTTCACGCTCGGCATGCGCAGCACGCGGGACCTGCTCGCCAACCTCGACGACACGACGACCGGCCTCGCACTCGACCGGCTGCGCGGCACGCTCGCCGCGCACGACACGGGTGACGGCGTGTACTTCGACTCGCGGGCGTGGATTCTGACGGCCACCCGCCGGTGAGTCACACCGCGAACGGCACCGGGCCGGCCAGCGCGGTGTAGCCGTTGTCGTAGAGGTACCAGGCGTTGTACGAGCCGGCGGCCAACCCCGCTGTGCTGAAGGACAGTGTGCCGCTCGGGTTCGGGGCGTACTGCCAGCTCGTCGAACCCTGCGTGCCGGGTGTGGCGCCGGCCGGGTAGATGCCGATCCAGTTGGTGGTGCTCGTGGTGGCTGCCGGGGTGGCGTACTGGAAGGTCACCGTCGAGCCCGATTGGGTGGCTGTCAGCGTGCTGCTTGCCGTGCCGCCGAAGGCGAACGGTGTGGCGTAGCGGTCGTTGGCGGTGATCGGTGCCAGGCCGAGGGCGTTCTCGATGGTGCGGCCGGTGCTGTAGTGGTCGTAGCGGGTGCTGTCGGTGTAGCCGGCGGGAACGGAGCCCTGCGAGCCGACCATGACCGTGGCCACGTGGTTGTCCGCGTCGGTCATGTCCTCGTCCCACGTGACGATCAGCAGGGACCGCTGGGTGCGCCAGGCGGGCGACGCGATGATGGGCGCGATGGTCTGCTTCAGCCAGCCGTCCTGCACCTGCCGGCTGGTGGCGTTGCCGTTGCCGGCCGACTCGCCGTCGTAGTAGTCGTCCGCGGCGAGCCAGGAGAACGCCGGGGTGGTCGCGGTGCCCGCCAGGTCCGTTGTCAACTGTCCGGTGTCGACGAGATGTGCCTTGCAGCGCGCGGAGTTCGAGCTGACGTCGGTGTAGTTGATGAATGGCGCGTCGTCCGGGGCGTAGTACGAGTCGTAGGTGTGCTCGGTGCTGCTGTTGACATTGCACGGTACGCCCATGCCCTGTTCGTAGGCTTTCCACGACTTCCCTTGGGCTTCCAGTTCGTCGGCGATGT
>DATBCR010000823.1:0-6853 GCA_036270375.1 Pseudonocardiaceae bacterium
GTGTCCGGCCGAACCGGCGCCACCACGTCCAGTCCCGCCTTGTACGCCGTCGAGACCGGCGAGCACCCGGTGGCCTGCGCACCGAACACCCGATACGGCGTCGGCTCGACGAGACCCAACCCGCCCAGCTCGCGGAAACCCTTGTCCACCTTGGTCAACTGGGCCCCGGACGCCACCGGCACCACGATCTGCCCCGGCAGCCGCCACCCCAACTGCTCCGCCACCTCGAACCCGAGCGTCTTGGACCCCTCCGCGTAGTACGGCCGCACGTTCACGTTCACGAACGCCCAGTCGTCATGGTCGGCGGCCAACTCGGTGGCGAGCCGGTTCACGTCGTCGTAGTTGCCGTCCACCGCGATCAGGTCGCCGTCGTACACCGCCGTGGTGAGCACCTTGGCCCGTTCGAGCGATGACGGGATCAGCACGACCGACCGCCACCCGGCCCGAGCCGCGGCCGCCGCGACCGCGTTGGCCAGGTTCCCGGTGGACGGACACGCCAGCACCCGGAATCCCAGCTCCCGGGCCGCCGCCAGCGCGACCGCAACCACACGGTCCTTGAACGAGTGCGTCGGGTTGCCGGTGTCGTCCTTCACCCACAACCGTTTCACGCCGAGTGCCGCGGCCAGCCGGTCCGCCCGCACCAGCCGGGTCAACCCCGGCTCGGTGTTCGCATGCTCCGTGACCGTGCTCGGCACCGGCAACAGGTTGCGGTAGCGCCAGATCGACTTGGGACCGGACTCGATGTCTTCCCGCCGCACCACCGGAAAGTCATATGCCACTTCGAGTGGCCCGAAACACTCCGCACACGCGAACTCGGCCGCGAGTGGGATCTGGTGGCCACACTCCCGGCAGGACAGTGCACGGGCGGGGCCGAGATCGTAGGAAGTGGACGCGGCAGTCCGGGCACCGGACTGCGTACCGACAGTTGTCGTCATCGCGAGGTCTCTCCTCATCTTTCCCGCAACGCGGGTCGGAATTGGCACCGTGGCCACCGACCGTCCCGCGGAGACGCGAAGACGTGGTCAGTGCCGGGTTGCCGGGGCTTCTACGGGCCGATCCCTCTGCCCCTCTGGATGAGCAATATTCGGTTGTGACCGACACGCTACGGCACGAGTGCCGATCGCGGCCACCTGGTCCGCACGGTGGGAGTGGAGTTGCCCGACCGCCTAGGATGTCACCGTGTCCGCCGCTCCGCACCCGCTGCAACTCGTGCTCGGCGACGAGGAGTTCCTGGTCGAACGCGTCGTGGCGGACGTGTTCGCGGCAGCCAAGCGCGTCGATCCGCAGGCCGAGTTCCGCCGGGCCGCGGTGAGCGACCTCACGCCGGCCGAGTTGGTCGAGCTGATCAGCCCGTCGCTGTTCGCCGAGGGCCGGGTCGTGGTGCTGGCCGGTGCGCAGGACGCCGGCAAGGAGATCGCCGACGCCGTCCTCGACCACGCGCGGGCGCCCGGCGACGGCATCGTGCTGGTGGTGATCCACTCCGGCGGCGGCCGCAGCAAGGTGGCCAAGGAATTGCCGGCCGCGCTGCGCAAGGCGGGCGCCGAGGTCAGTGAGTGCGACAAGATCACCAGGCCGGCCGACCGGGAGACGTTCGTCCGCGCCGAGGTGCGCAGGGCGGGCGGCAAGATCGACGGCGCGGCGATCGCGGCACTGCTCGAAACGGTCGGTTCCGATCTGCGTGAGCTGTCCTCGGCCGCGTCCCAGCTGGTCGCGGACACCGGTGGCGCGGTGGACGAGCCGGCCGTACGCCGCTACCACACCGGGCGGGCCGAGGTGACCGGCTTCGTGGTGGCCGAGAAGGCCGTCAACGGCGACCGGGCCGGCGCGATGGAGGCGCTGCGTTGGGCGATGCTGCTCGGCGTGCCGCACGTGCTGGTCGCGGACGCGCTCGCGGATGCCGTGCGCACCGTGGCGAGGGTCGCCGCGGTCGGCCGGTCCGACCCGTTCCGGCTGGCCAGCGAGTTGGGCATGCCGCCGTGGAAGGTCAAGCGGGCGCTGGCCCAGGCCCGCGGCTGGAGCCAGGAGGGCCTTGCCGACGCCATGCAGGTGGTGGCGGGCGTGAACGCGGACGTCAAGGGCGCCGCGGCCGACTTCGATTACGCGCTGGAACGGGCCGTGCTGCGGATCGTCGCGGCCACCGGCCGTCGCCGCTGAACGTGGTGTCAAGGCTTGTCACGGCTTGTCAAGGCAGATGCGTCGCTGGTCGCGTTAACAACCTCGTGACGTTCGAGTAGTGCATTTTGCCGGCACGGTGGGCGACGATGTTGGTCATGAGCCGAACAGCGGCCCTCAAACTGCCGGTCAACGCCGGTCGGCGGCCACGGAGCACCAACGGGGCGAGCAGGCCGGCCGTGCCGTTCGACGGCTACCTCGACCCCGACGGCCCCTACGCCGCCGCCTACGACGAGATGTTCGCCACCGACGGCACCGTGCGCTCCGCCTACCGGGCCCTGTTCGAGTCGATCGCCGCACTGGACAGCGCCGACCTGACCGCCCGCTCGGCGGCCATCGAACGGGCGCTGGCGGATCAGGGCATCACGTTCTCGCTGTCCGGCAAGGAGCGGCCGTTCCCGCTCGACCTGGTGCCGAGGGTGATCGCGGCCGCCGAGTGGGCGAAGCTGGAACGTGGTGTGGCGCAACGGGTTCGCGCGCTTGAGGCGTTCCTCGCCGACATCTACGGCGAGTTCCAGATCCTCCGCGACGGCGTCGTCCCGTACAGCCTCATCACCTCGTGCGCGCATTTCCACCGGGAGGCGGTCGGCCTCGCGCCGCCCAACGGCGTCCGCATCCAGGTCGCCGGCATCGACCTGGTCCGGGACGCCGCCGGCAATCTGCGCGTGCTCGAGGACAACCTGCGCTCGCCGTCGGGTGTGTCCTACGTGATGGAGAACCGGCGCACCATGGCCAGGGTGTTCCCGGACCTGTTCGCCCGCTACCGGGTCCGCCCGGTCGGCGACTACGCCACCCACCTGCTGCGTGCCCTGCGCGCCGCCGCCGCGAACGTGACCGAGCCGACCATCGTTGTGCTCACCCCCGGCGTGCACAACTCCGCGTACTTCGAACATTCGCTGCTGGCCAGGCAGATGGGCGTGGAGCTGGTCGAGGGCCGGGATCTGGTCTGCCGGGACAACGTGGTCTACATCCTCACGACCGAGGGCGAACGCCCGGTGGATGTGATCTACCGCCGGATCGACGACGAATTCCTCGACCCGCTGCACTTCCGCCCCGACTCGGTGCTCGGCGTGGCCGGCCTGCTGAACGCGGCACGGGCCGGCAACGTGGTGATTGCGAACGCGGTCGGCAACGGCGTCGCCGACGACAAGCTGACCTACACCTACGTGCCGGATCTGGTGCGCTACTACCTCAACGAGAAACCGTTGCTGCCCAATGTGGACACGTTCCGGTGCTGGCTGCCGGACGAGCTGGGCCACGTACTGTCCAAACTGGACGAACTGGTGGTCAAGCCGGTCGAGGGCTCCGGCGGCTACGGGATCGTGTTCGGCCCCAACGCGACCGCCCGCGAGCTGGCCGCGTTGCGTCGGCGCGTGCGCGCCAATCCGAGGGGCTGGATCGCCCAGCCGGTCGTCCAGCTCTCCACGGTGCCGGCCCGGATCGGCGACCGGCTCGCACCACGGCACGTCGACCTGCGGCCGTTCGCGGTGAACGACGGCAACGAGGTGTTCGTACTGCCCGGCGGCCTGACCAGGGTGGCGCTGCGGGAGGGCAGCCTTGTGGTCAACTCGTCGCAGGGCGGCGGCTCCAAGGACACCTGGGTGCTCGCGACCCGGTCCTCCGATGCGGAACGGGAGCTGTCCGAGGCGTCCCTCGCCACGAAGTCCACTGTGGATGGCGGGTCGGCCGTGCCCCGCTCCGATGTGCCGGCCGAGCACCGGCCGGAGCCGACAATGCCGCAACAGCAACAACAGTAGGCCGACCGTCGGTCGATGACAGGCAGACGCAGGAGGTGGCACCGTTGCTCGCCAGGAACGCCGAGTCGCTGTACTGGATCGGTCGATACGTCGAGCGGGCCGACGACACCGCCCGCATTCTCGACGTGGCCGTGCACGAACTGCTGGAGGACGCCAGTGTCGACCCGGACAGCGCCAGCCGGCAGCTGCTCGGCGTACTGGGTATCGAGCCGCCCGACGCCGCGCCGCTGGACGTGTGGTCGCTGACCGAACTGGTCGCCTACGCGCCCGGCAACACCGGCTCGATCGTCGGCTCGCTCACCAGCGCGCGCGAGAACACAAGGGGCGCGAGGGAAGTGGTGTCGACCGAACTGTGGGAGTCGCTGAACGCGACGTGGCGCGCGCTGCCGGACCGGCAGAACTATTCCCGCCGGGTCGGCCCGCACGCGTTCCTGTCGTTCGTCGAGGAACGCGCGGCCATGTTCGCCGGGCTGGCCGATTCGACCATGAGCCGCGACGACGGCTGGCGGTTCCTGGTGCTCGGGCGGTCTGTCGAACGCGCGGACATGGTGCTGCGGCTGCTGCTGTCGCGGGTGCGGGACCGGACGTCCTCGCCCGGCTGGACGACGGTGCTGCGCTCGGCCGGCGCGCAGGACACCTACCTCCGGATCTACCGTGGCGTGCTGGACGCCCGCCGGGTGGTGCAGTTCCTGTTGCGGGACAGGCTGTTCCCGCGTTCGGTCTTCCACGCGCTGCGCCAGGCCGAGTCGTGCATCGAGCAGCTGGACGAGCGGCGTTCCGCGCGGCAGGGCGAGAAGTCCGAGGCGTCCCGGCTGCTCGGCCGGGCGCGCAGCGAGCTGGAGTTCCTGCGGCCGGACGACGTGCTCGACGACCTGACCGGCCGGCTCGGCCTGCTGCAGGCCACCATCCGCGAGGTCGGCGAGGCGGTGTCCACCCAGTACTTCCATCCAACCCCGTGGGTGGCCTGGGCGAACGCCGAGGTACTGGCATGACGTGGCAGCTGCGCGTCGTGCACAGCACCGGCTACCGCTATCCGTCCCGGGTGTCCCAGTCGTTCAACGAGGTCCGGCTCACCCCGAGGGCCGACCGGCGGCAGGTGGTGCTGTTCTCCCGGATCGAGACCCAGCCGGCCAGCCGCCTCTACCGGTACACCGACTACTGGGGCACCGCCGTCACCGCGTTCGACCTGCACGCACCGCACACCGAACTGAAGGTGGTCGCGTCGTCGGTGGTGGAGACGGCCGACGCCGTCGACGCGGCGCGCGGCGCGAGCTGGCGCGACCTGACCGCGCCCGATGTGCTCGACCGGTACGCCGAATGCCTCGACCCCACCGGTTACACGCCACGCGACCGCGAACTGACCGCGATGAGCCGGCAGCTGCGCAGGGGCAACGACCCGGCCGACGCGGTGCTGGCCGCGGCCCGGTGGGTGCACGAGCAGTTGTCGTACCAGCCGGGCAGCACGGGCGTGCACAGTTCGGCGAGCGACGCGTGGCACGCGCGCGAGGGCGTGTGCCAGGACTACGCGCATGTCACGCTGGTGTTGTTGCGTGCCATGGGAATCCCGGCCCGATACGTGTCCGGCTACCTGCACTCGAAGCCGGAGGCCGCGCTCGGCGTGAAGGTCAGCGGCGAGAGCCACGCGTGGATCGAGGCGTGGACCGGCGGCTGGTGGGCGTACGACCCGACCAACGACATCCCGGTCGGCGAACGGCACGTGTGGGTCGCGATGGGCCGTGACTACGCCGACGTGACCCCGCTGAAGGGCATCTACTCCGGCGACGGCTCGTCGGCCCTGGACGTCACGGTGGTGGTGACCCGGTTGGCGTGAAAAGACGATGCCGCCCGGCCTTGCGGCGCGGGCGGCATCGTCGAAAGAAACGTGATCTACAGCTCGTTGGCGCGCCGGGCCATCGCCGACTTCTTGTTGGCGGCCTGGTTGTCGTGGATGACGCCCTTGCTGGCCGCCTTGTCCAGCAGCCGGCCGGCGTCGCGCAACAGTTCGATGGCCTTGTCCTTGTCACCGGCGTCCGCCGCCTCGCGGAACTTGCGGATCGCGGTCTTCACCGACGACTTGACGGACTTGTTCCGCAGCCGGGCGGCCTCGTTGGTCCGGATCCGCTTGATCTGCGACTTGATATTGGCCATGCGGCCGTCTCCTTCAGTCTTCGGTGGTGGAGTGTTGTACCGCGCTCGGTGGCCCTGCCCGCCGGTGGCGGCGTACGCAGGCTTCCTCCAGTGCGGAATGCCGCACGGCACGACGCTCAACGATAACAGCGCGCGACCAGCGACTCCGAATCGGGTACATGCCGACCAGCATCGGGTCTACCGGCCAGACGCATGGCCGTACACCTGATGGGATAAACCCGTGGAAGGGTCGTGATGAGTCCCACCGCCGTCGTGTTGATCGTCGTCGCCGCGTTCGCGCACGCCGGCTGGAACCTGGCCGCCAAGCGGGCCGGTGACGGTGGTGGCGTGTTCGTCTGGCTGTGCGCCGTGCTGTCGGCCACGCTGTTGGTACCGGTCGCCGCCATCTACGTGCTGGTCGACGGTCAGCATCCGGCGTGGTCGTGGCTGCCGGCGCTGGTGGTCAGCGGGCTGTTGCACGTCAGCTACTTCGTGCTGTTGCAGCGCGGCTACGCCACCGGTGACCTGTCCGTCGTGTATCCGCTGGCCAGGGGCACCGGGCCGCTGCTGTCGGTGCTGTTCGCGGTGGTCCTGTTCGGCGAGCGGCCGGGAGTGGTCGCACTGGCCGGCGCGTTGACCGTGGTGGCCGGCGTGTTCGTCATCGGTTCCGCGACCGGCGAGCGGGACGACGGCGCACCGGCTCGGCGACGCACCGCTGGCCTGTTCTACGGCGTGGCGACCGGGATCACGATCGCCGGCTACACCCTGTGGGACGCCAACGCCGTGACGACGCTCGG
>DATBCR010000824.1:0-2282 GCA_036270375.1 Pseudonocardiaceae bacterium
TCCAGTTCGTGCAAGAACTCGTGCGTCAGCATGTCCTGCATGAAGCTTGTCAGGTGGGTGCCGACGAGTACCGCCGCGTAGCAGCCGAGCGCCACCAACGGGAACGTGAGCACGGACACCACCCGGGTGCGCAGGGCGGCCGTGGTGCGGGTGGCGACCCGGTCCGTGCCGGCGGCGGCAAGGCGGATCGGCTGACCGAGGATCACGAGCACCGGTACGACCATGATCAGCAGCAGGTGCTCGATCATGTGCATCCAGAACAGCTCGTGGCCGTACGCGTCGATCGAACCCTGCAGGGTCACGGCGAGCAGGGACAACGCGGCGAGGAACAGCCACGTGCGGCTCACGGGCCAGCGTTCGCCGCGTTTCGGCAGCGTGCGGTGGGCACGGTGCAGGTAGAGGCAGGCGGCCGCGAGCAGCACCACGTCGGTGACCGGCGTGAGCCGCCATGTGCTCACCGCGGTGTGCCAGTCGAGCGGGAGCAGGCCCGCCGTCATGTCCAATGCCTCGCCTCCAACCTTGGGTTACCGTAACTCGCCGCAGTTGCCGCCGAACCACCAGGAGCCCGCCGCGATGCAGCCGACACCGGCCAGCCTGACCTCGGCCGCTGCCAACGTCGTCGCGAAGGTGTTCGGGGACGGGCTGGCGGATCTGCGGCCGGTGCCGAGGACGCTGATCGACGTCGGCCCCAGCCGGTCGGTCTACCGGCTGTCAGCGGACGATCCGGTTGACACCCAAGGGCCGCCGGTGCTGCTCGTGCCGCCGCTGGCCGCGCCCGCGCTGTGCTTCGACCTGCGGCGCGGCTGCAGCCTGGCCGAACACCTGGTGACCCGCCGTAACACGTATCTGGTGGACTACGGCGCGATCGCGTTCGCGGACCGGGGGCTCGGCATCGAGCACTGGATCGACGACGTGCTGCCCAAGGCGATCGCGGCGGTCAGCGCGGACGCCGGCGGTCAGCCCGTGCACCTGGTCGGGTGGTGTCTCGGCGGGATCTTCGCGCTGCTCACCACCGCCGACCGCGCGGACCTGCCGGTGGCGTCGCTGACCGCCGTGGCCAGCCCGATCGACTTCACCGCGATCCCGCTCGTGGCGCCGATCCGCCCCCTGGCCGACTTGACCAACGGGCTGCTGCTCACGGCCGCGTACCGGCTGCTGGGTGGTGCGCCACGGCAACTCGTGCGGCTGGCGTACCAGCTGTCCGCGTTCGACAAGTACGTGACGAAGCCGATCGCCATCCTCCGGCACCTGGACGACCGGGAGTTCCTTGCGCAGATCGAGGCCGTCGACCGGTTCACCAGCAGCATGGTCGCCTACCCCGGCCGCACGTTCGGCCAGCTCTACCACCACTTCTTCCGGGCCAACGACCTCGCCGACGGCACCGTGACCGTGGACGGGCGGATCATCTCGCTGTCGGAGGTGCGGGTGCCGGTGCTCGTCATCGCGGGCGACGGCGACGGGATCGCGCCGCGGCGGGCCGTGCACCGGCTGGTGGACGTGTTGGACAACGCGCCGGAGGTGCGGTTCGAGGTGTGCCCTGGTGGGCATCTCGGTGTGCTGACCGGTCGGGCCGCGCGGCAGACGACCTGGCGGCACATCGACGGGTTCCTGGCATCGGTTTAGGCGTCCGGGGCGGCGATCGACACGTATTTGGTCTCCAGGTACTCGTCGATGCCGATCCGGCCGCCCTCCCGGCCGAAGCCGGACTGCTTGACGCCGCCGAACGGGGCCGCCGGGTTGGACACGATGCCCTGGTTCAGGCCGACCATGCCGGACTCAAGCCGTTCGCTGACCCGCAGCGCCCGGCTCAGGTCCCGGGTGAACACGTAGCTGACCAGGCCGTACTCGGTGTCGTTCGCGGCGGCGACGGCCTCGTCCTCGGTGTCGAACACGAAGATCGGCGCGACAGGGCCGAAAATCTCCTCGTGCCGCAGTTCCGCGTCGGCAGGCACGTCGGCGAGGACTGTCGGCTGGAAGAAATGGCCCGCGCCTTCGATTTCGCTGCCGCCCAGCAAGAGTCGGGCGCCCTTGCCGGTCGCGTCGGTCACCAGCCGGGACACCTTGGTCACGGCCGCGTCGTTGATCAGCGGTCCGATCTGGACGCCGTCCTCGGTGCCGCGGCCGATCCGCAGTTCGGCCATCCGGGCCACCAGGCGTTCCGCGAACTTCGCCGCGATCTCGCGCTGCACGTGGAACCGGTTGGCCGCCGTGCACGCCTCGCCGATGTTGCGCAGCTTGGCCAGCATCGCGCCGTCGACGGCGGCGTCCAGGTCGGCGTCGGC
>DATBCR010000825.1:0-5818 GCA_036270375.1 Pseudonocardiaceae bacterium
GCTGACATGCGGTTACGCGGTGGACACACGGGTGAACGTTGAGTGTCGGACGTCGCCCTACCTACCGTCGAGCACAGCGACCGAAAAAGGGCAGGAGTCACGATGGGCACGATGTCGGGGAAGGTGGCCGCGGCCATCGCCAGCCTCGGTGCGGTGGCGGCCGTGGTGACCGGAACAATGGTCACCGCACCGAACGGAGCTGTCGCGCACGCGGCGGCGGCACCGGCGGTCGGCGCGGGTTTCTGGCACACCAACGGTAACCAGATACTTGACGCGGCCGGCAATCCGGTGCGGATCGCGGGCGTGAACTGGTACGGCTTCGAGACGCCGGACCAGGTCGCGCACGGCCTCTGGGCACAGGACTATCACACGATTCTCAGCGACATCCACAATCTCGGCTACAACACGATCCGCGTCCCGTTCTCCAACCAGATGGTGGAAACACCGGTGGTGCCGCAGAACCTGAGCTTCTTCAACAACACCGGCGCGATCAACACCGACCTCAAAGGACTGACGTCACTCGGCATCCTCGACAAGATCGTCACGGCCGCCGGCCAGGACGGATTGAAGATCATCCTGGACGACCACCGGTCCGAGGCCGGCGAGTCGGCCGAGCAGAACGGCCTCTGGTACACCAGCGCCTTCCCCAACTCGGCCTGGCTCAACGACTGGAAGACGATGGCCACCCGGTACGCCGGCAATTCCACGGTGATCGGGTTCGACCTGCGCAACGAGCCGCACACGCCGGCCGGCGTCGCCTACGCGCAGGGCGCGACCTGGGGCACCGGCGACCCGAACACCGACGTCCGGCTCGCCTACCAGAACGCCGGGAACGCGATCCTGGCGGTCGATTCGCAGGCACTGATCTTCACCGAGGGCATCAGCCTGAACCCGAACTCGTCCGGTGGCTTCGACTCCACCTGGTGGGGCGGCAATCTGGTCGAGGCGGGCCAGTTCCCGGTCACGCTGAGCAGTCCCGGTCACGTCGTCTACTCGGCACACGACTACGGGCCGGTGCTGTTCCAGCAGGCATGGTTCAACTCGTCGACGACGCAGGCCAGCCTTTTCAACGTGTGGCACAACAACTGGGGCTACCTGTACTTCCAGGGACTGCCGCTGTGGGTCGGCGAGTTCGGCACCGGCAACGGCGCGACGGACGTGTCGGACAGCACGCCGGGTTCGCAGGGGCAGTGGTTCTCGAGCCTTGTCGCCTACATCAAGGCGGCACCGGCGATGGGCTGGACGTACTGGGCGGCCAACGGCGAGGACTCCTTCGCCTTGCTGGACAACGGATATGACGCGACACCGGTGAGCGCCGCGAAGCAGCAGCTCCTCGCCGGCATCCAGTCCCCGCTGTCCGGCACCGGCGGCACGACCACGACAGGCGCCCCGCCGACCACCACGACGGCCGCGCCACCGCCGCCGACCACGTGTTCGGTCGCCTACACGGTGACCAACTCCTGGTCCGGCGGATTCCAGGCGTCGGTGACCATCACGAACACCGGGACCTCGGCCATCAACGGCTGGACTCTACAGTGGACATTCGGTGGTGGCGAGAAGATCAGCAACATGTGGAACGCGACGGAAACCCAGACCGGCGCACAGGTCAGCGCCGTCAACGCGGGCTTCGACGCGACGATAGCGCCGAGTTCATCGGTGAATCTCGGCTTCACGGCGAACAGTCCGACGGCCAGCACGGCGCCGACCGCGTTCACCGTCAACGGCGCGAGCTGCCACTGATCCGCGCCAGCATCCAGTTCGGACTCAACCAGGCACAAGGAGGTGCATGACCGATGAGAACGACTGTTATGCGCACGGCCCGGCTAGCCGCCGGTGCCCTCGGCGCCGTGGCGCTGGCGCTCGGCGGGGCGGTGGCCGCCCCGTCATCGGCCGCCGCTACGCCGGCGTGCCAGGTTGCCTATTCGGTGACCAACTCGTGGCAGGGCGGCTTCCAGGGCGCGATCACGATCACCAACAACGCGGCACCGGTGACGAGCTGGTCGCTGCTCTTCGGGTTCAGTAGCAGCCAGCAGGTCAGCAACGGCTGGAACGGCACCTGGACCCAGAGCGGGCAGGCCGTGACCGTCACCAACGCGGGCTTCAACGGCTCGGTCGCCACCGGTGGAACCGTGACTCTCGGCTTCACCGCGAACTTCAGTGGCGGCACCAACAACAACCCGACCACGTTCACATTCAACGGAACGGCGTGCAACGGACTGTCCGCGCCGCCACCGGCAACGCCGACGGTGTCGATCACATCGCCGAGTTCTGGTGCGAGTTTCACCGCGCCGGCCGCCATTCCGGTCACCGCGGCCGCCAGTGAGACCGGCGGCACGATCAGCAAGGTGGAGTTCTTCGCCGGCAGCACCATGTTCGCCACGTCGACCGCGAGCCCGTTCATGGTGACGTGGAGCAACGTGGCCGCCGGCACGTACTCGCTGACAGCGGAGGCGTTCGACGCGGCCGGCAACACCGCGACGTCCTCGCCGGTCTCGGTGACGGTCACACCCGGCGGTCCGCCACCGCCACCGCCGCCACCCGGCGTCGCGCCGCAACTGCACGTGTCCGGCAACAAGCTGTTGGACGCCAGCGGCAACACCGTCGTACTGCACGGCGTGAACCGGTCCGGCGGCGAGTTCGCCTGTGTGCAGGGCAACGGCTTGTGGGACGGGCCGATGGACCAGGCGTCGATCACGGCGATGCGGAACTGGCACGTGACGGCGGTGCGGGTGCCGCTGAACGAGGCGTGCTGGAACGCGGAGTCGTATGTCAAGTCGGCCTTCGCGGGCGCGACCTACAAGCAGGCCGTGATGGCGTACGTGAACCTGCTCAACACCAACGGAATCGTCGCGATCCTGGACCTGCACTGGACCGACGGCGTCTACACCGGGCCGTCGTCGGGCTGCGCGTCGGCACAGGCGACGTGCCAGAAGCCGATGCCGGACTCGGCGCAGGCGATCCCGTTCTGGTCGTCGGTCGCCAGCACCTTCAAGGGCAACGACGCGGTGATCTTCGACCTGTTCAACGAGCCGTACATCAGCAGGGCCACCGGGAGCGAGACGTCCGGCTGGCAGTGCTGGCGGGACGGCGGCACCTGCAACGGTGTCACCTACCAGGTGGCCGGCATGCAGGCGATGGTCAACGCTGTCCGGTCCGCTGGCGCCAACAACGTGTTGATGCTAGGCGGAATCGAGTACTCGAACGACCTGACCCAGTGGTTGACGTTCGAGCCGACCGATCCGGACCACAACCTGGTGGCCGCGTGGCACTCGTACAACTTCAACACGTGCTCGAACATGTCGTGCTGGACGAGTCAGGTGGCACCGGTCATCGCGGCCGTTCCGCTGATCGCGGGTGAGATCGGCGAGAACGACTGCGCGCCCGGCTATGTCAACGGATTGATGGCGTGGCTGGACTCGCAACACACCAGTTATGTGCCCTGGACGTGGAACGCGTGGGACTGCTCAAGCGGTCCGTCGCTGATCACCGACTACACGGGCACGCCGACGGCGTACGGCGCAGGGGTCAAGGCACACCTGCTGTCCTTGCCGTAACGCGGACACCGCGCCCGCTGCCCCCCGTCAGCCGGCGCGGAACACGCCCGCACCGCCGCGCATCCGGCGGTGCGGGCGTCCTGCCCGTCGAGCCGGCGGGCACTGTAACTTTCATAACGACGACCCTCGTCCGGCCGTGATTTTGCTCGCATGCTTGACGTCTGACTGGCTAGTTTCCATCCTGTAACTTCCCGGTTACGTTGAGTGTGCCGCCAGCGGCGGCCGCCGTGGGTCAGCGGAGGTGGGCTGTGACCGTGTTACCGACGTCGGACGAGCTGAGCGCCTTTGGCGAACTGAACGGCTCGGCCGAACTGAAGACCACGGGCGGCGAGCTGAAGAGCTTGGGCCAGTTGAACGGCCTCGGCCAGGGCAACGGCGCCCGTCCGACACTGCTGGACGTGGCGCGGGCGGCGGGTGTGTCCGCCGCGACCGCGTCCAGAGTGCTCAACGGATTTCATCAGGTACGACAGGAGACCCGGCGTCAGGTCGAGGGCGTGATGGCCGAGCTGGGCTATGTCCGGCAGCGGTCCGCGCGGACCGTGCGGCCGGACCGGACCGGCTCGATCGCGTTCGTGGTGTGCGAGGAGGGGCCGCGGCTGTTCGCGGATCCGTTCTTCGCGCGCGTCCTGTGGGGCGCGAGCCGGTAACTGGGACCGGCCGGGACACAACTCGTCCTGCTGATGGTCCGCTCGGCACAGGAGTACCAGACGTCCGCGCTGCGATATTTACGCGGCGGCCACGTCGACGGCGCGCTGTTCGTCAGCATGCACGGCCGGCATCCGATCGATCTGGACCGGGTTTCCGTACCGGTGGTGTTCTGCGGGTGTCCGGTTGGGACGGACCCGGAGAACCTGAGCTATGTGGACGCGGACAACCGGGGCGGCGCCGAACGGGCTGTTCGATATCTCGTCGAGTCCGGACGGCAGGTCATCGCGACCGTAGCCGGTCCACAGGACATGAAGCCGGGGGTGGACCGGCTGGACGGCTATCGCGCCGCGCTGACCGACGCCGGCCGGTTCGACCCGAGACTGGTGGTGTACGGCGACTTCGGCCAGGCGTCCGGTGACCATGCGGTGCACCGGCTGCTGGAGCGGCGGCCGGACGTGGACGCCGTGTTCGTGGCGTCGGACCTGATGGCGGTCGGCGCGTTGCGGGCGCTACGCCGCAGCGGTCGCCGCGTGCCCGACGACGTGGCCGTGATCGGTTTCGACGACTCGCCGATCGCCCGGCAGACCGAGCCGCCGCTGACAACGGTGCGTCAACCGATCGAGGAAATGGGCAGCCGGATGGTTCGGGAACTGCTGACCATGATCCGCACCGGCGCGCCGAACGGCCGTCGGGTGGTCCTGGATACCGAACTCGTGGTGCGCGATTCGACCTGAGTGGTGAAACGTTCAGGCGGCCGCGCTGAGCGCACGCTCTGAGTAGCACGGAAAATCCCTGCTCAGCGTGGCCGCCCCCGTTTCTCGATCATCCACAGTGGACGAGTAACGAGCAGATTTCTTCTCTGTGGTAACGGCACGACCCTACTCTCGGGCTACACCCTTTCCGGAGGAGAAACCACTATGCGGACACCATTACCGGGCGGCCGGTCCCGCCGCGTGCGCCGGCTAGTCGGCTGGGTGGCCTGCCTGCTGGCAGGCGCCACCGCCATCGGCACGACCGCCACCGCGTCGGCGGCGCCCCATCCCGCCGCGACCGCCGCCGGTTGCCAGGTCACCTATTCGGTCCCCAATGACTGGGGCAGCGGCTTCTCCGCCGCCATCACGATCACCAACACCGGCCCGGCGATCACGAGCTGGACCCTCGGGTACTCCTATGCCGGCAACCAGAAACTGCAGAACGGTTGGAACGGCACGTGGTCGCAGACCGGCGCCGCGGTCACCGTCACCAACGCGAGTTGGAACGGCAGCCTCGCCACCGGCGCGTCCGCATCGATCGGGGCCAACTTCAACAACTCCGGTGGCACCAACGTCGCACCGACCGCGTTCACTGTGAACGGTGTCGCGTGCAACGGTGCGACCCCGCCGACCCAGCCACCGCCGACGGTCAGCCTCACCAGCCCGACCACCAACTCGATCTTCACCCCCGGGTCGGCGATCACGCTGCAGGCCTCGGCGGCCAGTAGCGGCACCGGCAGCGTGAAGCAGGTGTCGTTCTTCGAGAGCACGGGCGCCACGAGCAACACGCTGATCGGCGTCGCGAACACGGCGCCGTTCGCGTTCCAGTGGACCAATGTGGCCGCGGGCACCTACTCGCTGACC
>DATBCR010000826.1:0-6768 GCA_036270375.1 Pseudonocardiaceae bacterium
GAGGCGAGCAGTTCGGTGTAGAGCGGGTTGCCGCCGCTGGCCCGGAACAACCGCGCGCCGCGCCGGCTGCCGACGTCAACCCCTGCCAGCACCTCGGTCTCCGACCGGGACAGCGGGGCCAGCGCGAGCTGTGTCGACGCCGTGGTGCGCAGCGTGTCGGCCAGCCGCGCCGGCAGCTGCCTCGGCCGGTAAGACAACGCGAGCAGCAGCGGCGCCCTCGGTGGCTGGCGCAGCAGATGCGCGAGGAAGTCGCACGTCGCGGCGTCCGCCCAGTGCAGGTCGTCGAGGCACAGCACGAGACCGGTCGGCGGTGTGATCGCGGCCAGCAGCGAGCGCAGCGCGCGGTGCAGGCGGTAGCGCTCGCTGTCCCGCAGGTCGTCCCGCCCGCCGCCGGCCACGGCCAGCGCCGGGAACACGGTGCCGGCCAGCCGGTACCGCTCGTCGCTGAGCCGGTCGCGCAGTTCCGTGCGTTGTTCGGCCAGCGGGCCGGCGAGTGCCTCGGTCAGTGGGCCGAACGGCACGTCGGTCTCGAACTCGGCGGCCGAACCGCTGAGCACCGGCAGGTCGCGGGTCCTGGCGTAGCCGGCCAGCCAGGACAGCATCCGGGTCTTGCCGATGCCGGGCTCGCCGGACACCTGGACCAGCCGGTAGCCACCGCCGAGCACGTTGTCCACCGCGGCGATGGCGGCCGACCGCTCCGCCTGGCGACCGATGACGAGTCGCTGCCGTGCCATGAGGAGCCCCTTTGTAGCCGGCGCCGCACCGTTGTGACTGACAACGAAAGCCCGCCGTGCACGCTGAGTCAAGTCCTGTGCGGACGTTAGCCCGTCCGGATGACCTTCTGGGCCTCCGCCGTGCACCGAGCGTGGTAAATGCCCTGGTCGGCGGCGAGCGTACCGACTCCCGAAAACCTCGTTCGACGGACCTGTATCTGGGTTGGGGGAGCCCGCTCCTATGTAGGTGTCGGGCCGGTTGACAGCCCGAACGGGAGCCCACGATGCGAAGGAGAGGGGGGCGCGACGCCCATCCGGTTTGGGGGGCCGGAGCGGACGTTGGGGCCGACGCATCGCGGTCGGAGGGCCCCTTTGCTACCTGGGGGTGCAAAGGGGCCCTCTGCATGCGTGTGCGCACTTTGCGCAGTTCAGGTGTACTCTCTGTGATCAACAGGGGGTCACACCACGAAAGATTCGCGATCACATGTATCTAGTCCGATCGGGTGTTCTCTTGTGGATATGTTCACCCAATTGCGGACCTATGCGGCATGGTTGTCACGCTGTGATGCGACTTCGTAGACCAGCGTGCCAAGCCGTCCCACCGAGGACGGAATGGGATGGCACCTGGCGGGCCGCCGGTCCGCTAGGGTCGTAACTCATTGTCAACACTCGATCGAGGGGGATGGAGATGACAGCCAGCGCAGAAGCGGGTGTCGAAGAGTTCAACAACGAACTCGGTGGTCGGCACCACGTCCAGCCCGACCAATCGGCATCGGGCACCGCTCCGGCCACCGAGGCTGCCCAGGGGCAGAACAACTCGGGCGGCGTGCACTCGAACGACACCGGCGTGCCGAGCGCGCACACCGCGCCCGTGCCGGGCTCGGCGACGGAGACCGAGGCCGGCACAGAGAAGGCCTGAGCGACACCAGCAACACCGTTCCACGCACGACCGAACTACCGATCCGCGCACGGCGCACCGATCCGCGCATGCGCACCGACCACACCGCGAGGCCGGGAAGCCTGTGCTTCCCGGCCTCGCCGTTACTCCATCAGAGTGAATCTGGAGCCAATTGGTATCCAGCGGTACCCACCGGACTCATGTCTACTTGACCGGCCAGTGTGGCCCTGAGGGGACGTGGAGGTGGGGCCATGCTGGCCGGGGCGTGCCAAGAGGGAAGATCTCGGACAGAGAGGCGCGATCCGGGCCGTGCCCGCCGCGCACGCGAGGCACCTTGGGACGGGACTACAGGAATGAGTGACGCATCCGTGGCCGACGATGACGGGCCCTGGTGGGAGCTGCAGGGTTACGCACGCCATGCCGCCTGCCTGATCGCCGGGAGAGCGGGTGACCGGGAGGCACTGCACGCGCTCGTCGTCGACCTCAACCCGCTCATCTGGCACGTGGCCCGTGGTCAGGGACTTGACCACACCGTCGCGGAAGACGTCGTACAGACCGTCTGGCTGACCCTGCTGCGCAACCTGAACGCCGTTGCCGAACCGAGAGCCCTCGCGCGGTGGCTGATCATCACCACCCGGCGCGAGGCGTCCCGTACCCGGGGCGGCGCCAAGGCGCGGGTCGAGCCGGTTCTCGACGACATGCTCGACCAGTTGCCGAGCGAGCACGGCCTCCCCGAGGAGGAGACGCTGCGCGAGGACCGGGACCGGTCGCTGTGGCGGGCGTTCCGCCAGCTGCCACGACACTGTCAGGAACTGCTCCGGCTCACCGTGCTCGCCGGCCGGGCCGAATACAACTATGTGGCAAAGGAACTGAAGATGCCTCGCGGCAGCATCGGCCCCAATCGCGGCCGGTGCATCAGCAAGCTTCGCGGGTACCTCGACCAGGAAGGAGGCGTGTCGTGAGCCCGACCGACGACCCGACCGGGTTCGGTCTGTCCGCGGAGGACGAGCAGTTGCTCGCACACCTGTCCGCCGTACTCGACCTCGCCGACCCGGTGCCGGCCCACCTTGCCGCCCGCACGCGGTTCGCCATGGACCTGGACGACCTCGAATTCGAGGTCGCCACCTGGAGCCGCGCCGACGAGCTGGTCGGCGTGCGTGGCGCGGCGGCACCGAACACCATCACGTTCACCGTCGGCGACCTGACCGTGATGGTCAGCCTTGCGCCGGCGGCCAACGGCAACCGGTTCGACGGCTGGCTGGTCCCCGGTGGGCCGCACCGGATCGAGGTCCGGGTCGACGGCCACGAGACCAGCACGACGGACGCCGACGACGGCGGCCGGTTCGCACTGCAGGAAGTGCCCAAGGGCATTACCCAGATCGTGGTGCATCTGGCCGGCCAGGGCGGGCAGGACGCACGGACGGTAGTGACTCCGACGATCGTCTTGTAGTCCGACCGAGCTAATGATGTGATCACCCGCCGGGCGGACACCTTCTCCTGTCGGCCTTGTGGTGATATAGACCTGTGCCCCACCTCCCCGACCCGGATCGTCGACGTGTTCGGCGACCCGACGCGGCGGCGGTGCGCTTACGGGCCGACCGGCTCTACCGGTCCGGCCGGCAGGCGATGAACTCCCTTCGGCCGCACGAGGCCGTGGTGTTGCTGCGGCGGGCGTTGCGGATGCTCGACTCGCGCACGGACCCGGCGGACGTCGAGCTGAAGGTGCGGATCTTGATCAGCCTCGCCTACAGCGTCGCCGAGGAACGCAGTTTCGACGAGGGCGTCGAGCACCTGCACGCCGCGCGGACGCAGCTGGCCGGGGTGCCGGATCCGAGGATCCGCACCGACCTCGAATCCACCATCGAGTCCCAGCACGGCTTGATGCTGATGCGGATCGGCCGGCTCGAGGACAGCATCGCGATGCTCGGCCGGGCGGTCGCGGTCAGTGACCGGGCCTGGATACAGGGCATCGCGGACCACTTCGCGCTGGGTTCGAACCTGCTCAACCGCGGGCTGGCACTGCTGGCGTACGGTCGGCCGGCGCAGGCGGAACGGGACATGCGTCGCAGTATCCACATCGCGGATTCCGGGCTGCGCGACGGAAGTACGGACGAGGTCCGGCTGGCGCTGCTGGTTGCCAAGGTGCACCACAACCTCGGCGTGGTCGCATGGCGGGTGGGTGACATCCCGGCCGCGCTCGGCCATCTCGAGCAGGCCAGCCAGATGTACCAGAAGCGCGACCCGAGCATGCTGCCCAAGTTGCGCGTGGCGCAGGCGGACGCGCTGCTCGCCGCCGGTCTGGCCGAGGAGGCCGCGAGCCAACTGGACGAGGCGTTGCCCGAACTCGGCCGGCAGCGCGATCACCAGAACCTGGCCGAAGCCGAGGCGCTGCGCGCGGCGGCGGCACTGATCGACGGTGACCAGGTCACGGCACGGCGGATGGCCAGCTCCGCCCGTCGCCGGTACCTGCGCCGAGGCGCGTCGGTGTGGGCGGCGATCGCCTCGCTGACCCGGCTGCGGTCCGAAGTGGTCACCGCGCTGAACGGCGGCCGGGTGCCGGCCGCGCTGCCGGCGCGGGCACTGGCGCTTGCCGAGGAGCTGACCGGGCTGCGGCTGGTGGACGAGGCGGCCGTGGCGCGGATGCTGGCGATCCGGCTGGAGTTGCGGCGCGGCGCGACCGAGGTGGCCGCGGCGCAACTGGCGCTGGTGCCGACACCGCGCCGGGTCACGCCGGTTGACCACCGGATGCTGCTTCGGCTGTGCCGGGCCGAACTCGCCGTGGCCACCGGTCACCGCCGTGCCGCGTTCGCGCAGGCGCGTGGGGGGTTGGCGGTGCTCGGCCGGTTGCGGGACCGGATGGGCGGGCTGGAGCTGGTCAGCGGGACCGCCGTGCATGGCCGGGAGCTGGGTGAGCTTGCGGTGCGCTTGGTGCTGGACCAGCCGAGGGCGGCGGCGCGGCCGTTGTTCGACTGGCTTGAGCGGACCCGGGCGCAGGTGTACCGGTACGAGCCGCTGCCGCCGATGGACGATCCGGACCTTGCCGAGCGGGTGCAGCAGTACCGGATGCTCAGCCGTGAGGTGCAGCAGGCACGGGTGGCCGGACGGCCGGTTGGCGAGCTGATCGCGCAGCACACCGAGTTGCGGCGGGAGGTCATGCGGCTGGGCTGGGGCGAGGGGCCGTGGGGCCGGCCGCGGCCGATCGCGAGCCTGGACGAGGTGGCGGCGCGGATCGGTGATCGGGCGCTGGTCAGCTTCGTGGTGTCCGGTCCGTTGATCGCGGCGGTGGTGGTGGCGAACGGCCGGGCACGGCTGGTGCGGCTGGGTGCGATGGCGGACGCGGCGAACGCGGCGCGTGAGCTGCGGGCGGACCTGGACGTGCTGTCGCCGGATCACCTCGCGGCGCCGATCGTGGCTGCGGTGTCGAATTCGGCGCGGTTGCGGGCCGGCCGGTTGGACGAGCAGTTGTTGCGGCCCTTGGCAAGCATTGTCGGGGATCGTGAGCTGGTTGTGGTGCCGACCGGCGATCTGTACGCGGTGGCATGGGGGACGCTGCCGTCGTTGCGGGGGCGGCCGGTATCGGTGGCGCCGTCGGCGACGGCATGGCTGACGGCGCTGACCGGTCAGTCGTCCGCAGTGCGCGGTGGCACGTTGCTGGCGGCCGGTCCCGGCCTGTCGGCCGCCGTGGGTGAGGTGAGCCGGCTGCGGGACGACTATCCGGACGCGACGCTGTTGGACGGTCCGAAGGCGGGCGTGCGGGAGGTGTTGGCGGCCCTTGACGGCGCGCAGTTGGCCCATGTGGCCGCGCACGGCACGCACGAACCGGAGAACGCGTTGTTCTCACGCCTCGAGTTGGCCGACGGCGCGTTGTACGCGCACGAGATGTCGCGGTTGCGCAGACCGCCGGAGCAGGTGGTGCTTGCGGCGTGCGAGCTGGGGGTGTCGCGGATCCGGCCGGGCGACGAGGCGTTGGGTTTCGCGGGTGCGCTGCTGGCGATCGGATGTCGCGCGGTGACCGCGCCGGTGACCAGGGTTGGCGACCTGGCGGCGGCGGCCGCGATGGGGGACTACCACCGCCGGCTGGCGGCCGGTGCGCCGACCGCGGTCGCGCTGGCCGAGGCGACCATGGGTGACCCGCTGCGCCGCCCGTTCATCAGTCTCGGCGCGAGCCGCCCGACCCGTCCGGTCCGGTAACGTCGACCGCACAGGCGGTAACGGGGAAGGGGCGATCGCTGATGACTGGGGTGCGCGCGAAAGACGACGACGCGACCGAACTCGCCGTGGCGGTGCCGGGCGGTGATCTCGCGGTGGTCCGCTGGCCGGCCGAAGGGCGCGACGGCGGGCTGCCCGTTCTCGTCGTGCACGGCATCACGGGCAACGCCCTGACGTGGGCGGCGGTCGCCCGTCGGCTGCCCGACGTCGACGTGCTGGCGCCGGACGTGCGGGGGCGGGCGCACAGCCGTGCGGTGTCCGGGCCGTACGGCATCCGCAGGCACGCCGACGACCTGGCGCTCGTGCTGGACGAGTTGGGCGTGACCGAGCCGGTGGTGTTGGCCGGGCACTCCATGGGCGCGTTCATCGCGTGTGTCGCCGCGGTCCGCCACCCGGACCGGTTCCGCCGGCTGGTGCTGGTCGATGGCGGCTACGACTTCCGCGTTCCGGTCACCGGTGACGTGGACGCCGCGCTCAACGAGACGCTCGGCCCGTCGATGGCCCGACTCTCGATGGAGTTCGAGTCGTTCGCCGCGTATCAGGCGTTCTGGCAGGCGCATCCGGCGTTCGCCGGGCAGTGGACAGCGGACGCGGACGCGTACATCGAGCGGGACCTCATCGGCGTGGCGCCGCACCTGCGGTCGTCGTGCGTCATCGACGCGGTCCGGACCGACGGCGGTGACGTGTTCGCCGACGAGGACGTACACGCCGCGATCCGCCGGCTTTCGGTGCCGGCGACGCTGCTGTGGGCGGAACGCGGCCTTCGCGACGAACCCGTGGGGCTCTATACCCGGGAAGGGCTTACCTCGGCCGGCCTGCCGGACACGGTCGACGTGGTCGCGGTGCCCGGCACGAACCACTTCTCGATCATGTTCGGCGACACCGGTGCCGACGCGGTGGCGGCGGCCGTTCGCGCGGCGATTCGCGCGTCCGTCGCATCGGGTTGAG
>DATBCR010000827.1:0-7950 GCA_036270375.1 Pseudonocardiaceae bacterium
CGGACGCGCCGGACCTCTACACCGCCCGCGCGGACGTGCTGGCCGACGGCCGAGTGGTCGACGCGGTCACCACGACGTTCGGCATCCGGTCGTTGGTCTGGCGCGGCGACGTCGGCTTCCTGCTCAACGGCAAGCAGATCAAGATCGACGGCGGCTGCATCCACCACGACCACGGCCCGCTCGGCGCGGTCTCGCTGGGCCGATCGGAGGAACGCAAGGTCGAGACCCTGAAAGCCGCCGGCTTCAACGCGATCCGCACCGCCCACAACCCGCCGGCACCCGCGCTGCTCGACGCGTGCGACCGGCTGGGCATGCTGGTCATGGACGAGTTCGTGGACATGTGGGACACCGGAAAGAATCCGCAGGACTACTCGGTGTTCTTCGCCGACTGGTGGCAGCGCGACCTGACCACCATGATCCAGCGCGACCGCAACCACCCCAGCATCGTGATCTGGTCGCTCGGCAACGAGATCACCGACAACACGCACGGCGTGCGGGGCACGGAGATGGCGGCCCTGCTGCGTTCCATCGACACGACCCGGCCGATCACCCTCGGCGGTGGCTCCACCTTCAGCGCGGCCGACCCGTCCTGGGGGTACGTCGACGTTGGCGACGTGCACTACAACGCGAACGGGCACGGCTACGCCGACTTCCACGCCGCACATCCCGAACGGGCGATGACGCAGAGCGAGAGCTTCCACGTGACGATCTTCCAGGACACCGCGTTCACGCACGCCAACACGTGGGCCGTCGGGAACTGGGTCTGGGCCGCGTGGGACTACCTCGGCGAGGCCGGCATCGGCAAGACGCCGATACCACCGGTGGGAACGGCCGCGACCCTCGGCGACCAGGACGTCATGCCGGGTTGGTCGATCGCGCGGCTGCTGCACCACGGGTGGGGCGGTTTCGGTTACCCCTACCCGTATTTCCAGGCGAACTGCGGCGACATCGACATGATCGGGCAACGCAAACCGCAGAACCACTGGCGGGCGGCGGTTTCCGGCCGCAGCCCGGTGGAACTGCTGGTACTGCGGCCCGCACCACAGGGCACCGAACAGGTGGCGGTGTGGTGGGGCTACTACGACGAACTGGCGAGCTGGACCTGGGACGTCGAGCCGGAAACCCCGATGACCGTGCACGTCTACACCCCGGGCGACACGGTAACCCTGCTGCTCAACGGAACCGAGGTCGCCACCGGCACGGTGACCACCGCGGACCGGGCGCTGGCCACGTTCACCGTGCCCTACAACGCGGGTGTGCTGACCGCGATCGCCAGCCGGAACGGCACTGAGATCGGACGCACGACACTCACCACGGTCGGCATCCCGGCGAGGCTGCGGCTCGTCCCGGATGCCCACCGCCTCACCACCGGCCGTGACGACCTCGCGTACGTGCTCGTCGAGGTGGTCGACAATCGCGGCCAGATCGTCCCCGACGCGGTGTTCGACGTGATGTTCCAAGTCAGCGGTGCGGGCGAACTCGCTGCGGTCGGCAACGGCAACGCCCACAACGTCGACAGCTTCCGGCAGCCGCGCCGCCACACGTGGCACGGACGGGCCCTCGCGATCCTGCGGCCGGCAAGACAACCGGGGACGGTCACGCTCACCGCGACCACCCCCGGCCTGCACCCGGCGCGACTGACACTGCGGGTGGACGACGATCACTGATCGTCCACAAGAGACTGTCAGGCGGGCCGCCCCGCCTGACAGTCAGTGTCCCGCAAGGGCCGCCACATAAGCCGCGCCGTTCGGGCTGCCCAGCCCGGTCTGGTCGTCGTAGCCCGGCGTAGCGACCAGCGACGTGTCGGTCTGGAGCGTGTCCAGGTTCGTGGTCCCGTTCAGTGGGAACGCTATCGCCAGCGGATCAGGGACGTTGCTGACATCGTGCAGGATGCCCTTGCTGCGCAACAGGTACACGGCTGGGTTGACGAAACCGTGCGGCCCGCCGGCCGCCTGGTCGGCGAGCGCCTCGATGCCGGCGAACAACGGCGAGGACAGGCTGGTGCCACCACCGCCCGCCTCGACGAAGGCGCCGTTGAACGTGATCCCGATCAGTACCGGGGTCGCCAGGTCCGCGACGGCGGCGACATCGGGAGTGACGCGGCGCGGGGAGGTCGTGCCCGCGAGCGCCGGTGGCACCACACCGCGTTGGTAGAACGGTTGCGGATACTGGGTGATCCCACCGCCGGAACCGAGGAAGAACGTGCCGGGCACCGGTGCCTGATAGCCGGCGCCGCTCACCGGATCGAAGGTCATGCCCCAGCCGACCTCGCCTTCGCGCTGGTTGTCCGGGCCGATGAACAGGCTGGTCCCGCCGACGGACGTGACGAACGGGTCGGACTCCGGCCACGTGGTCTGCGGGGTGCCGAGGAACGGGCTCACGTCGCCGAGATCACCGCTGCCGTAGAACAGGCCGATGCCCTCGATGGCCGCCTGCACGAACGTCTGTCGCGCGGCCTGCTGCACCGCGGGCGGGACACTCGCGAAGGCCAGCGTGTACGAGTTGGTGACGATGTCCGCCAGGTGCTGGTCGACGATCTCGTTGGTGGCGGCCAGAATGTCCGACGGATCGCAACTGGCCGCCGCGACGTACACCAGGCTCGCACCCGGTGCCGTGTTGTGCGCGGTTTCCAGGTCGCCCTCCGCCTCCTGCTGGTCGTCGGGCAGCGGGCAGGCCGCAGGCGGTGGTTCCACGAAGCTGCTCGGTAGCACCTCGGTGAGCTGCCCGGGGGCCAGGCCCGGCACGCCGTGGTTGGCGTCGAACCGGTCGATGTCGGCGACGACGGTGGGAATCGGGTAGAACAGCAGCACCGCGAGCCGGACGCCACGCCCGTCGATGCCGTGCGCAAGCAGACCGGTCGTCCCGTACGCGTCGTGCATCTGTTGTGGCGTATAGCCGCAGCCCCTCGTCGGGAACTCGGTGCGGCCGTACGCCTGCGGCAGGGTCGCGAAATGTTGGAATGCGTAGGACGAGCAGACCACGGGCTCCGTAGCCGGCAGCACCGATGGGAGTCGGCCGGTGTGCGCAGCCGTGCTACCCGCGATCAGCGGTGCCACCGCGGCCGGCACGGCACGTGCCGCCCGTGCCACCTGCGGTGCGCTGCCGTGTGCCCGGACAAAGAGATGGTTGGCCGGCCCGTTCTCGACGGTCAGCCCGGCGCCGCGCAGGTAGTCGTCGACGGCGGCGACGGTCCCGTCGGTGGGCGCGAACCGCGCCCGGTACTGGGCGGGCGACAGGAAGTGCCGGTACCGTGGACTGCGCGGATCCGAGACCGCCTCCGCATAGGCGACGGCGTCGGCCGCGTTCGACTGTCTGATGTAGACGGTAAGGTCGACCTGCTGGGACGATGTGGTGGCGGCGGTGGCCGGCGCGGCAAGTAATGACCCGATCAACATGAACACTGTCGGCAAAGCGGTCATGACTACGAGACTGTCAACGCCCCGCCGCCGTGTCAAATGTGTGTCAGCTAAGCGTGCACGTGACGACCGGCGGATTGTTGGTGCCGTTCCAGCTGGCCAGGAAGCCGAAACTGGCTGTGCCATTGGGTGTCAACATGCCATTCCAGCTCAGGTTCTGTGCGGTCACCATCGCTGATTGTTGCGTGACCGTTGCATTCCACGACTGGCTGATCTGCTGGCCGTTGCCGAAGCCGAAGGTGGCGGTCCACGCCGACGTGGTGGCTGCCGAGCCGTTGCGCACGGTCACCTGGCCCTGGAAACCACCGGTCCACTGGCTGACGACGCTGTAGGTCGCGACGCACGCGCCGGGTGGCTGCGGCGTGGTGGTCGTGACCGGTGGCGGCGATGTGGTCGTGGACGGCGGGGGCGGTGGCGGGGTGCCGCCGAGTGCCGCGGCGACGGCCGGATACCAGCGATCGGCCATCTTCTGGAAGCCGACGTCGTTGGGGTGCACGCCGTCGACGGAATCCGTGGCCGAGTCGAAGCCCGTCCACTGGTCCACCACGGTGATCGGCGACTGCGCGGTCGTCTTTCCCGCTGCCCAGGCCGGAATCGCGCTGTCGAGCGCCACCACCTCCTGCGCGCACACGGTGCAGCTCGGCGGATTCATCGGGATGATCTGCGCGACGATGATCTTCATGTTCGGGTTGCTCGCCCGCATCTGGTCGACCAGCTTCGAGTACGCCGTGAGGATGGCGGCGGTGCTGATCGTGCCGCCCCACATGTCATTGGTACCCAAGTGCATGAGCACGATGTCGGGAGTCGTCGCGGCCAGCCATCCCGGCAACAGGTTCTGATCCGCGATACCGGTGGCCGCGAACCCGGCGTGCCCCTCGTGGTCTTCGTCGAACGGCACCGAACAACCGCCGCCCATCTGGGTTCCCACGAAGTCGATGTTGGTGAATCCGGTCCGCTGCAGGTGATCCCACAACAGTGCACGCCAACACCCTGGCCCGGCCGTGATGGAGTCGCCGAGCGGCATGATCCGCACCGGAGCGGCCGCCGAGACCGCGGGTTGAGCCACCACGAACGTCATCGCGGCGACCACAGCGGTGACGACGGCCAACAAAGCGGGCTTTCGAAGCATGTCCCGGAGCGTCCCAGGGACGGTCGACGCTGTCACGCGTCGGCGTCGGCACTGCCGACGATCGGGTTTCCCGGCGTGGAAATTTCAATGGCCGGACCGGTTCGTTCGAGGGGCCGAACATCGTCGTCGTCGAATTTCGTCGAACACCCAGGACAGGATTGTGGCCATTGCCGCACAGCCGCGATGATCACCTTTCCTGAGCCGGTCTGTGGTGCAATCACAACATGGCAGGACTTGGCACAGCGGTGGCGTCGAGCCTTGCGGTCGCACTGCTGGCGACCGGCAGTGGGCAGCACACGTCACCGGCACTCGCTTTCCCCGGCGCGGTGGGATTCGGCGCGAACGCGACCGGTGGCACCGGCGGATCTGTCTACCACGTCACCAATCTCAACGACACGGGCACCGGCTCGTTCCGCGACGCGGTCGGCACGGGCCACCGCGTCGTCGTGTTCGACGTGAGCGGATATGTCCGCCTGTCATCGGCGGTGAGCGCCGCGAGCAACCTGACCATCGACGGCACGACAGCGCCGGGCGCGGGCATCGGCATCATGGCCCGCGAGGTGTCCTTCAGCGGCGCTTCGAACGACATCGTGCGCGACATCCGGTTCCGCCAGGGCGATCTCGACCCGGACACCGGCAAGAGCAGCCTGAACCTGCACAGCGCGAGCGACATGATCTTCGACCACGTGTCCGTCGAGTTCGGCCAGTGGGACAATGTGGACAGTGTCGGGGCCGTCGACATCACCGTCCAGAACTCGATCGTGGCGGACCCGATCGGCCAGCGGTTCGGCGCCCACACCGAAACCGGCCCCTACACGTGGTATCACGACCTGTTCGCCAACGACCACAACCGCAACCCGCTGGCGAAGGCCAACACCCAGTTCATCAACAACGTGGAATACGACTACCAGGCCGGCTACACCGCCGGCAATTCGAGCGGCCATTTCTCGCACGACGTGATCGGCGACTATTTCATCACCGGCCCGGCCACCACGTCATCGTCGAACACGTATTTCCAGATGGGCAACCAGTCGGTGTTCAACAACGGCAACGACCTGGACGCCAACAACGACGGCGTGCTGAACGGCCAGTCGCTGGCACTCGGCGGTGGGGCCACGGCGTTGTCCGCACCATGGTCGAACACCACGGCCGGCATCCCGACCAGCAGCGCCGCCAGTGCCTACCAGTTCGTGGCGGCCGACGTCGGCGCCCAACCACGCGACCAGGTGGACACCCAGGTCATCGCGAATCTCACGTCACTGGGCAAAGTCGGCAGCCTCTGGTCGAGCCAGCGGTCCACCGGCCTTGACAACAACGGCTACGGCGACCTGTGACCAGGCGCTCGCCGGGCCGAAGCAGCCGTGTCCGCGCCTGGGTCGAGCTGAGCAACACGTGACGACGTCTACCGGTCGGCGTCGCGTGCGACGTGCGAGCGGCCGTACAACACAGCGGCACGGCGCGGATCGGTGCGCGGCAACGCCTTGAGCAGACGGTCGGTGAGCTCCTCGTCGCTCGCGCTCTCCGGAGTGGCCGCCAACCGGCACATCGCGTGGGTGTCACCCCTGGTGAGCACCGTGCGGCGCAACAGGACGTACAAGTCCTCCCGTTCGTCGCGGATCGCGGGCGATTCCGACCGCGGCGACAACGGGCCACGATAGGAATCCAGGGCATCGGCGACACGGCCCGCTTCCAGCGCCGCCCGTACCTGAAGGAAGTCCGCCCAGTGGCCAGTATTTCGAGAATCCGAGCCCGGTGACCGGCCAGACATTCACCGAGATCGCCCGAGGCACGGCCGAAGACGTCGAGACGGCCCTCGACGCCGCGCACGGGGCGGCACCGGCGTGGGGCAAGACCTCCCCGACCGAGCGGGCGAACATCCTCAACAAGATGGCCGACCGGATCGAGGCCAACCTGGAGATGATCGCGATCGCGGAGAGTTGGGAGAACTGGAAGGCGTGCCGGGAGACCCTGGCCGCCGACATTCCGCTCGCCGTGGACCACCTGCGGTACTTCGCCGGCGCGATCCGCGCCCAGGAGGGCAGCCTGTCCCAGATCGACGAGGACACCGTCGCCTACCACTTCCACGAGCCGCTCGGCGTTGTCGGCCAGATCATCCCGTGGAACTTCCCGATCCTGATGGCCATCTAGAAACTGGCGCCGGCACTGGCCGCGGGCAACGCCGTCGTGCTCAAGCCGGCCGAGCAGACCCCGGCGTCGATCCACGTCCTGCTCGACGTGATCGCCGACCTGCTGCCGCCGGGCGTGGTGAACGTGGTCAACGGTTTCGGCGTCGAAGCCGGCAAACCGCTTGCGTCGAACAAACGCATCCGCAAGATCGCCTTCACCGGCGAGACGACCACCGGCCGGCTGATCATGCAGTACGCCAGCGAGAACCTCATCCCCGTGACGCTGGAACTAGGCGGCAAGAGCCCCAACGTGTTCTTCGACGACGTCGCAACGCACCAGGACGCCTTCTACGACAAGGCACTCGAGGGCTTCGCGATGTTCGCGCTCAACCAGGGCGAGGTCTGCACATGCCCGTCCCGCGCGCTGATCCAGGCCGGCATCTACGCCGACTTCATGTCCGACTCGCTCAAACGGGTCGAGCAGATCACGCCCGGCCACCCGTTGGACACCGACACCATGATGGGCGCGCAGGCCAGCAACGACCAGTACGAGAAGATCCTGTCCTACATCGACATCGGCCGGCAGGAAGGCGCGCGCGTACTCATCGGCGGTGAGCGGGCCGACCTCGGCGGCGAGCTGTCCGGCGGCTACTACATCCAGCCCACCATCTTCGAGGGCCACAACAAGATGCGGATCTTCCAGGAGGAGATCTTCGGACCGGTCGTCGCGGTGACCCGGTTCAACGACTACGACGACGCCATCAAGATCGCGAACGACACGTTGTACGGACTCGGCGCCGGCGTGTGGAGCCGCGACACGACCACCGCTTACCGCGCAGGGCGCGACATCCAGGCGGGGCGGGTGTGGGTGAACAACTACCACGCCTACCCGGCACACGCCGCGTTCGGCGGCTACAAGCAGTCCGGCTTCGGCCGCGAAGGCCACAAGATGATGCTGGACCACTACCAGCAGACCAAGAACATGCTGGTCAGCTACTCCCCCAACGCGCTGGGCTTCTTCTGATCCCATGACAAGCACCCGAGTCGACGTGACCACGCGGGCGGCCGAACTGCTGCGCCGCCTGCAGGTCACGCACGGTCCCCTGATGTTCCACCAGTCCGGCGGCTGTTGCGACGGCAGCTCCCCGATGTGCTTCCCGGACGGCGAATTCCGTCTCGGCAGCTCGGACGTCCACCTGGGTGACCTACACGTCGACGGCGTCGACGAACCGGTCGGGGTGTGGATGTCGGAATCCCAGTTCGCCTACTGGCGCCACAC
>DATBCR010000828.1:0-5093 GCA_036270375.1 Pseudonocardiaceae bacterium
AGGCGACCAGGCTGACGATCAGCGCGACGAGCACGCCGACGACCGGGCCGTCGCCGATGCCCATGCCGCTCACGTTCTTCGGCTTGCCGAGGCCGTCCGCGATCGACGCGCCGAGCGGCCGGGTCAGCACGTACGCGGCCCAGAAGCAGAACACAGTGTTCCAGCGCAGCACCCGCCACCCGATCAGCGGAATCAGGATGGCGACGGCGAACAGCGCGGCCGAGGGCAGGTAGCCGAGCTTGAGCGTGTTGGCCGTGAAGTCGCCGAGCGCCGTGCCCATCGCGAACGTCGCGACGACCGCGGCCCAGTAGAAGGCCTCGCGGCGCGGCGTGTCGATGCTGTGGATGGACAGCGTGCCCTCGGTCCGCTGCCACGTCACGAAGACCGCGACGAGCGCGATCCCGTACAGCGCGGACGACGCGACGTAGGGGACGCCGAATCCGACGTGCAGGACGTCGGCGGCCATCGTGCCGAAGATGCCGACCATCGCCACCGCGAACCAGTAACTCCACGCCCGGTAGCGGCGCATCGAGAACTGCACGACGAGCGAACCGACGAACGCGACGAAACCCAGGCCCACCGCGGGAACCGGGCTGATCGCGTGGACGAGGTAGTCCGAAGTGGACTCACCGAGCGCGGTGGTCAGAGCCTTGACGATCCAGAAGTACGCCGTGATCTCCGGCACCCGCAGGGCACGCATCATCCTCACGCCTGTCCCAACCTCCACACCCATCTACAACGACGTAAATCGTAACCGAGGCCGTTGTCAGCGCCGGTGCTGGGCCGCCAGTTCCAGGACCCGGTGCAGATCGGTGACGGCGTCGAAGGAGAACAGCACCGAGCCGAGCAGCAGGCAGCACGCCACGACGGCACACGCTCCGGTGACCGACAGTACCGACTTCGGGTGGCCGGCGGGTGGCGCGGTGAGCAGCGCGGCGACCCGGCGTGGCACCGGGCCGGTGGTGGCGGCCAGCGCGATGCCGGGGACGGGCGGGTTGGCCTTGCTCGCGAGTGCCGCCTTGCCCACCGCGCGGGCGACCGCGGACCGGTCGCCGACCTGGCCGGCGGCGACCTCGTCGGCCCAGCGTTCCGTGGTGTAGCGGATGACGGACGTCAGTGGGCGCAGCAGTGGGTTGACGGCGGCCAGCACGTCGACGACGGCGACGTACAGGTGGTGGGCGTGCGCGAGGTGGGCGCGCTCGTGGGCGAGCAGGGCACGACGTTCCGCCGGCCCGAGGATCGTGAGCATGCTGCTGGACACGACGATCCGGCCGGGACGGCCGGGCAGGGCATGTGCCAGCGGGTGATCGTCGGTGACCACCATCAGTTCGCCGTCGTGCTGTGCGGCCGTGCGGTGAGCGGCCAGCAGGGCTCGAACCCTGCGGACGGTGACGGTCGCGGCGTGCGTGGCCAGCGCGGTAAGCAGCAGGGCGGCGGCGACGTCAGCCGGCGGGTTGATGGCGTGCAGGTGCCGGAGTTCGGCCGGCGACCAGTGGCCGAGCCGGGCGAACGTGCCATCGACGGACAGCGCGGCGAACATCAGCAGCGCGAGGGCGACGGTGGCACAGGCGGCCAGCACGAGCGCGGCGATCGTCACCAGCCAACTCGCGCGGGCCGGGTGCAGCCGGTCGGCCACCCAACGCACGACCGGGACCGCGAGCAGCGGCAGTATCAACGGGAAGTACACGGCGAAGATCACGACTGCCCCCAGCCTGCCGAACGGCCTCGATCCGATTCAACAGCACCGCCACCGCCACCGCGGCCCGGCTCGGCCACCTGATCGCGGTCCGATTCGGCCGCAGAGCCGGGTTCTGGCTCGGCCCCACGATCGCGGTCCGAATCGTTGGCACGGCCGGATTCCCGCTCGGCCACACGATCGCGACCCATTCCGGCCACACGGCCGGGTTCCGGCTCGACCGAAGCGGCGTGATCCCGTTCGGCCGCACGGCCGGGTTCCCGCCCGACCGAACCCGCATGACCTCGTTCGGCCACACGGCCGGGTTCGGGCTCGACCGAAGCGGCGTGATCCCGTTCGGCCACACGGCCGGGTTCCCGCCCGACCGAACCCGCATGACCTCGTTCGGCCACACGCCCGGGTTCCCGCTCGACCGAAGCGGCGTGATCCCGCCCGGCCGCGTCGGGCGGTGGTTCGCGCAGTAGTCGGCGGAGGACCTGTTCGTCCTCGTCCGACAACGTCGACACGAATCTGGCCAGTACGTTCTCGCGGTTCGACTCGGCGTCCAACACCTGCCGCATCCGGCGTGCGGCCATGCCGGGCTCGTCGGACACCGGGCGGTAGGCGTACGCCCTGCCCTGCTGTTCGCGTTCCAGCACGTGCTTGGCGTGCAGGCGACTCAGGATCGTGACGACCGTCGAGTACGCCAGCGTCGTGCCCAGCCGGGCCTGCACCTCGCTCGCGGTCAGTGCCGTGCCCGCGGACCACAGTGCGGCCAGCACCTCGGCCGCCAGCTCGCCCGGTCTCCTGCGCGGCGGCCGATCGGCCGGGCTCCACTCGTCGTCGGGCGGCCGTCTGCGCACGGACCCGAATCTACCGCCAGGTAGACGGTGACTACTTGCCACCTGCTTGCCACCCGGTGGCCCCGGAGCGTTCACCTGCGACGCGTAGGCCTACACCCGTGTCGAAATCGAATGTACGGCGTCGCGCCGTGGGAGCCATGGTCGTCGTCGCTGCCGGAGTGACCGGTGTGACCGCCGTCGCCGCGCTGCCCGCAGCCGCGACCGGTCCGCGACCGGATGTCCACCATGTGCTGCTGCTGTCCGTGGACGGGCTGCACCAGCAGGATCTGAACTGGTACCTGCGTACCCACCCGCACTCCGCGCTGGCCGGCCTCGTGCGCGGCGGCGTCGAGTACACCGACGCGAGCACCCCGGTGCCGTCGGACTCGTTCCCCGGCATGGTCGGCCAGGTCACCGGCGGCGATCCGGCGACGACCGGCGTCTACTACGACGACACCTACAACAACGCCTTGCTGCCCGCCGGCACCACCAGTTGCGCGGGTGTCAAGCCGGGTGTCGAGGTCGACTACACCGAGGACCTCGACCTGAACAAGCTCTCGGTCGACGCGGGCCAGGGCCTTGCCGGGCTGCCGGGCAGCATCCTGCACCTGACCGGCAACCCGACCACGCTGATCGACCCGGCGATCCTGCCGGTCGACCCGAAGACCTGCAAGCCGGTCTACCCGCACCAGTACCTCAAGGTGAACACCGTCTTCGAGGTGGCACGGCAGGCCGGGCTGCGCACCGCGTGGTCGGACAAACACCCGGCCTACGAGATGCTGAACGGCCCGTCCGGCACCGGCGTCCAGGACCTGTTCACGCCGGAGATCAACAGCAACGCGCCCACCGGCGGCGACTGGACGACGGACAACGCGAGCACCCGGCAGTATGACTCGTACAAGGTGCAGGCGGTGCTCAACGAGATCGACGGCTTCGACCACAGCCGCGGTCACCGGGTGGGCACGCCAGCGGTCTTCGGCATGAACTTCCAGACCGTCTCGACGGCCGAGAAACTGCCCACGTCCGAGGGCATGACCGGCGGCTACCTCGCCGACGGCGTGACTCCCGGACCGCTGTTGGCCAGCTCGCTCGACTACATCAACCAGCAGGTCTCGGCGTTCGTCGCGGAACTGCGTCGGGACCACCTCGACCGGAGCACCGCGATCATCCTGTCCGCGAAGCACGGCCAGTCGCCGACCCAGCCGGCCGCGCTGACCAGGATCCCGGACGGTCCGCTGGTCGACGGCCTGAACGCGGCGTGGACAGCGGCCCATCCCGGTGCCGGACCGCTGGTCGCGCACACCGTCGACGACGACGCGATCATCATGTGGCTCAACGACCACTCGGCGGCCGCGACCTCGTTCGCCAAGAGCTACCTGTTGGCGCAGAACGGGATTGGCAACGACATCAACGGCAATCCCAAGCCCTACACCACCGGCGGGCTCAAGGTGCTGTACGCGGGTGCGGACGCGGCGCGGTTCTTCGGTGTGCGGCCGGGTGATGCGCGGGTGCCGGATCTCTACGGCGTCGTGCAGCACGGCGTCGTCTACACCGGTGGGCACGGCAAGATCGCCGAGCACGGCGGTGCGGACGCGCAGGACCGGAACGTGCCGCTGGTGATCACGTCCGCGTCGGCGGTGGACCGGGACGACTCGGGTCGGGTGATCGACCGGCCGGTGCACACGATCCAGATCGCGCCGACGATCCTGCGGCTGCTCGGGCTGGACCCGGACGCCCTGCAGGCGGTGCGGATCCAGCACACGGCCGTGCTACCCGGGCTCTGACAGTTCCCGCTCACGTGGTGTGCCGGACAGGATGAGCCAGCCGTACAACCCGATGGGGTAGGCGAAGTAGCCGAACCGGGTGGCCGGGGACAGCGCGAACAACAGGATGAGACCGATGGCAAGGCGCCGGGCGGCGGCCGGGCCATCGGTCGGTGGGCGGACGTAGAGCGAGACAGCGACGGCGAGGCCGGCCGCGATCAGCAGGATGATCGCGGCCGCCCGGCCACCCGAGCCGAGCGTGGCCAGCAGGTGGCCGGGCAGCGGGCTCGCGGCCGGGGTCTGGACGTGGGTGAGGCCGAGCGGGAACAGCACGGTGTTCTGGAACATCGCGGACGGCCGGCCCAGATCCGCCGGGGCGAACGCGATCACGAGCACCACCGCGGTTCCTAGTGCGGCGGCGGCGAACCTGGCCGCTGTCCGCATGCCCTCCCGTGCCGCCAGCATCGCGGCCAGTACCGGCAATGCCGGCCACGCGGTGGCTTTCATCGCGCAGACGACGCCGATCGCGAAAGCCGCCGCCCACACCGGTTTGCCGGCCCGGCCGAGCAGCGCGAGCGCGAAGCACAGGGCCGCCAGCACGGGCGGATCGGTGATGCCGAGGGCCACCGGCATCGCCACCACCGGTGAGGCGACCACGAGCAGGGTGTAGCGGAACGCGTCGGGCCGTCCCGCGATGCGGAACGCCAGTGTGAACAGGACGATCGTGACGGCCGCGAGCCATAATCGGGTGTCGCCCGCGATGCCGGGCAGGCCGAGCGCGTGTGGCAGGCCGAACACGGCCATGCACGGCAG
>DATBCR010000829.1:0-2854 GCA_036270375.1 Pseudonocardiaceae bacterium
GTGTCCGGGTCGTAGTAGCGGTACACGTTGTAGTGCAGGCCGGTCTCCGCGTCGTGGTACTGGCCGGGGAACCGCAACGGCGTGCGCGCGACGCCGGTCAGCGGCGTGCCCCAGACCGTCGTGCCGGCGTGTCCGGCCGGCGAACCGTTGGTGTCGAACAACTCCACCGGCGTGCCGAGTGGATCGGTGACTATGGTGTGGAATCCGGACTGGGCGGCACCTTCGAGTTGGGCCAGCGGCCGGTCGTCCTCCGGGTGGTGCTCCCAGGTGGTGACCCACGCATTGACGCCGTCGTCGTGTCGCTGCTCGACGAGAATCGCGCCGTCCCACGCGAACTCGACCTGCTCGGCGACCGCGCCCGCGTTGTCAAGGCGCTGCTTGGCGATCCGGCGGCCGAGCGGGTCGTAGCGGTAGCGCCAGCGGGTGCCGTCCGGGGTGATCACGCCGGTCAGCCGGTCCAGCACGTCCCAGGTGTAGTGCCAGGTCTCCGAATCCCGCGACCGTCGGACCAGGCGGCCCTGCGCGTCGTACCGGTAGTACCAGTCGCCTGCGGTTACCAGCGTGGTGCCCTCGTACCCGTACGCGATGCCGGCGGCCGATGTGAGATTGCCCAGCGCGTCGTATCCGTACTGTTCCCGGCGATCCGGGGCGGTGACGTCGGTGACTCGGCCGTTCGGGTCGAGCTGGAAGCTCGCGTAGCCCGCCGTGCCGTTCTGGATGCCGATGACGTGGTTGTCGGCGCGGTAGTCGCGCCGCTGGTACCACGCTAGCGGTCCCGGCCACGCACCGTCGTCCCCGGTCGGCTCGGCGAGGGTGACGGTCTGTACGGCCGAGCGGCTGTCTGCGTCGATCGTGTTGTGCACCACCACTTTCTCGTCAACCCGCCGGGTGCGTTCCCGGCCGGACTGGTCGTACTCGAACGACAGCGTGTGCCCGGACATGGTGAGGCCAATGGGTTTGCCGCGCTCGTCGTAGGTCCACTCACTGTCCACACCGGACGGTGTGCGCCTGCGCAGCGAGCGGGTTTCGTCGTCGTAGTGGAACTCCGTGGTATGGCCGTCTACGGTGTGCGTGACCACCCGGCCCCGCGCGTCCCGCTCGATGGTCAGTTCGCTGCCCGGGCCCGTCGCGGCGACAAGCCGGCCAACGGGGTCGTAGGCGTAGGTGCTGCTGCCCGCGTCGGTGCGCAGCTCGACGAGGTTGCCTATCGCGTCGTAGCTGTAGTCGACGGCCTGGCCTGCCGCGTTCACCGACCGCACCAACTGCCCGGCGGTGTCGTAGTCGAATCGCTGTGTCCGGCCGTCGAAGTCCACGGACTCGATCAGCCGGCCGACCGGATCGTAGGTGTACCACCAGGTTTCGCCGTGCGGGTTGGTCACCGATGCCAGTCGCAGCTCGGTGTCGTAGCCGTAGGTGGTGCGCGCGCCGGTGGCGTCGACGGTGGCGGTGCGCAGCCCGAACGGGCCGTACGTGTGCCGGGTCACCTGTCCGAGCGGGCCGACCTGCTCGATCTCGTTGCCCTCGCCGTCGTACCGCCACTGCTCGCGCGCGGCCGGCGTGGCCCGCCAGGCGAGTTTGCCCTCGATGGTCCAGCCCAACCGGGTCCGGCGGCCGGTGGCGTCGACGACAGCCACCGGCCGACCGAACACGTCACGCTCGTCATCGTTCCCCGGATCGCCACCGGCCTGGTGATCGTCGTCGGCCGCACTCACAGCGAGGGAACTCAGCGCGGCCGTTGATGTCGACACGCCGATCGGCTCGGTCAGCGGATCGGGTTCGGTGCCGACTTCATACGTGCGGCGCCACACCTGGCCGTCCACCTGGGCCGCGATGCTGAGCCCGGCACGCGTGTCGACGGCGACCCGGCTGCCGTCCGGTCGAACCACCGTGACCAGCTCGCCGTCCGCGCCGAATTCGAAGTGGATGGTGCGGCCCAACGGGTCCGTGCGGCTGGTTGCCCGGCCCTGGCGGTCGCGCTGGTACACGGTGGTGTTGCCGAGCGGGTCGGTCTCCCGCACGGTGTGGTGGGCCGCGTTGAACTCGTAGCGGCTGACGTGTCCGAGCGAGTCGGTGTAGATGGTGGTACGGCGGTCCTGGTCGTAATCGAAGGCGCCGTCGTAGAAGCCCTCGGTGCCGACCGTGCGCACGCAGCGGCCCTCGGTGTCGTACACGTAGCGGTACCAGGTGCCGTTGCGGTCCTGCCAGCCGGTCAACCGGCCCGCTTCGTCGTACTGGTACTGGGTCGGGCGGCCGGTCGAGTTGACCAGTTCGACCAGCCGGCCGCGCTCGTCGTAGCCGTACCGCAGCACCAGGACGTCCACGTCAGTGCCCAGTACGTGCAGTTCGGTGATCCGGCCGTGTTCGGTGTGCAGGGCCACCAGGTAGCCGGCGGAATGGCGCAACACGGTCGGGATGCCCTGCTGGTCGCGCTCGACGTCGATCCGCTGGCCGCCGGGACCGCTGATCGCGTCCAGTTCCACGATCTGCGCCCGCACACCGGTCCGCGTGCCGAAATGCAGTGTCCGATCGCCGGCGGTGAGGGTATGGCCGCCGGACGGATCGACCGCGAGCGGCCATCTCGGTCCGGCCGCCGGGAGCACCGGCTGCTCAGCCGTTGGCGTCGGGTAGACCAGGATCATGCCGTCCGGCGCGAAGTAGCAGACGCCGTCGTCGTCGATCGCCAGCCGCTGGTCGACGGTGGCCGCCCAGGACGCGCCGAACAACCGGCCCGCGCGGTAACTGGAGACATGCGTGCGTTCCAGCAACAAGGGCAGCGCGCCGGGCAGTTCGAGGTCCAGTTCGACCGTGACGACATCGCCCGTGGCCACATCGACCGGGTCCGACTTGCAATTCC
>DATBCR010000830.1:0-6092 GCA_036270375.1 Pseudonocardiaceae bacterium
GTGACGAACCCGGTCGCCTGTGAGAACACGCAAGCGGGCACACCGCAGTGGCAGGTCAATTCCGACGATCCGACGATCGCCGGCTTCACGACCGACATCAGCAGCACGGCCGGCGGCACCGTCCAGTTCAAGGTGGACACCAACGCCGCCTCCTACCAGATCTTCATCTTCCGGCTCGGCTACTACGGCGGTGTCGGTGCCCGCCAGGTGGCCACACTCGCCGTAAACACCAGGACGACCCAGCCGGCGTGCAAAGTGGACGCGACGACGTCCATGGTGGACTGTGGCAACTGGGCGGTCACCGCGACCTGGAACGTGCCGAGCACGGCGGTGTCCGGTCTGTACTACGCGGTGGTGCACCGCAACGACAACGGTGGCGAGAACGAGATGGCGTTCGTCATCCGCAACGACACCAGCCACTCGGACATCCTGTTCCAGACGTCGGACGAGACCTGGCAGGCGTACAACAGCTACGGCGGCAACAGCCTCTACACCGGCTCTGGCCCCGGCGTGAACGGCGCGTCCTTCGGCGTGAGCTACAACCGGCCGCTGTCCGGCGAGGGCGACGAGAACTTCATCTTCAACGCCGAGATCCCGATGCTGTACTTCCTGGAGCAGAACGGTTACGACGTCAGCTACACCACCGATGTGGACTCCGCCCGGCGTGGCAACCTGATCACCAACCACAAGGTCTTCATGTCCGTCGGCCACGACGAGTACTGGTCCAACGAACAGCGCGCGAACGTGCAGGCCGCCCTCGACGCCGGTACCAACGCGGCGTTCCTGACCGGTAACGACGCGTTCTGGAAGACCCGCTGGGCCAACAGCATCGACGGCTCGAACACCGCGTGGCGCTCGGTCATCTGCTACAAGGAGACCACCTTCAGCCAGAAGATCGACCCGACGTCCACCTGGACCGGCACCTGGCGCGACCCGAGGTTCAGCCCGCCGGCGGACGGCGGCCGGCCCGAGGACGCCATGCTGGGCCAACAGTTCCAGATGAACGGCTACCGGTCGGACTCGCTGCAGGTGCCGTCGGCCTACGGCAAGATGCGGCTGTGGCGCAACACACCGCTCACCAACATGACCGCGGGTTCCACGTACACGTTCCAGCCGGGCACGCTCGGCTACGAGTGGGACACCGTGCAGGACAACGGAATGCAGCCGGCCGGCGTGGCGAAGCTGTCCAACACGACGGTGACGACAACCGGCAACTACGTGCTCACCAACAACGGTGACAACTACGCGCCGGGCACCCTCACCCACAACCTCACCGAGTACCGGGACGCGACCAGCCACTCGCTGATCTTCGCCGCCGGCACCGTGCAGTGGGCGTGGGGCCTCGCGGACAACCACGCGTTCCAGACCGATACGGCGACCAGCGACTCGCGGATGCAGCAGGCGACCGTGAACTTCCTGGCAGACATGGGAGTCCAGCCGGTCAGCCTGATGGCCGGCCTCACCGTGGCGTCCAAGACCACCGACACCACAGCGCCGTCGGTGGCCATCACCAACTCGCCGAACCCGGTCGTCGCGCAGAACTACACGTTCTCCGGGACGGTGTCCGATGTGGGCGGTCAGGTGGCCGGCGTCGAGGCGTCCAGTGACGGCGGCACCACGTGGCACCCGGCGACCTGGTCGGCCGGCGGCACGACGTGGAGCTACAGCTTCATCCCTGCCGCGACCGGTCCGCAGACCGTCGAGGCGCGCGCGGTGGACGACTCGGCGAACCTGTCCACGCCGACGTCGGCGACGCTGACCGTCGGACCTCGGACCTGTCCGTGTGGCGTGTTCGCATCGGCATCCGCGCCGACGAGCCAACCCACCACCGACCCGACCGAACTGGAACTGGGCATGCAGTTCCAGTCCAGCCAGGCCGGCTACATCCAGGGTGTGCGGTTCTACAAGGGCGCGGGCAACACCGGCACGCACACCGGTACATTGTGGACGACCGGCGGGACGAAGCTGGCATCCGGCACGTTCACCAACGAGACCGCGTCCGGCTGGCAGTCGATGACGTTCCCGAGATCGGTCCCGATCGCGGCGAACACCACGTACATCGTCTCCTACCACGCACCGGTCGGGCACTACTACGGTGACAACAACTGGTTCACCAACGGCCCGACCGTGCTGCAGCCGATGACCGGCATGCAGGGCACACCGGTCAGTCCGAACGGTGTGTTCTCGATCGGCCCGACGGCGTTCCCGACCAACAGCTACCAGAACGGGAACTACTGGGTGGACGCGACATTCGCGACCACGCCGGCGCCGAACGTGCTGCCGCCGAACATCATGACCAACACGCCGACGAACGGTCAGGGCAGCGTGACCCTCACGCCGACCATCAACGTCACGTTCGACGAGCCGGTCGTCCAGTCGTCGCTGCAGTTCACGGTGTCCAGCTCGGGCGGTGGCGTGGCCGGTACGGTGTCGCTGTCCACCGACCGCACCAGCGCGACGTTCACGCCGAGCGCGGCGCTGGCGGCGAGCACCACGTTCACGGTGTCGGTGAAGGCGACGGACGATTCGGGCAACGTCATGCCGAGCGCGTTCACGTACACGTTCACGACCGGCGCACCGAGACCGGCGGCCTGTCCGTGCACGATCTGGGACGACTTCACCACCCCGGCGATCGCGTCCGCCAACGACAACTCGGCGGTCGAGATCGGCACCAAGGTGCGGTTCGACGCCAAGGGCCAGGTCAGCGGGATCCGGTTCTACAAGGGACCGGGCAACACCGGCACGCACACCGGTTCGCTGTGGACGTCGACCGGCACGCGGCTGGCCACCGGCACGTTCACCAACGAGACGTCGTCCGGCTGGCAGAAGCTGACCTTCAGCAGCCCGATCAACGTGAACGCGAGCACGACCTACATCGTGTCGTACTTCGCGCCGAACGGGCACTACTCCGCGACACCCGGCTACTTCGGCAACAACTCGGCGAACTACAACCAGTTGCACGCGATCGCCGACGGTGTGGACGGCGGGAACGGCATCTACGGCTACACCGGTACCAGTGCGTTCCCGTCCAACACCTACAACGCCACCAACTACTGGGTCGACGTGCTCTGGACACAGGGCGCGAACGGCGACTCCACACCGCCGACGGTCACCGGGTCCACCCCGGCGAACGGGGCGACCGGACTGGCCCTGGCGACCAACCCGACCGTCACCTTCAACAAGCCGGTCGACGTGACATCGGCGCAGTTCACGCTGTCCGACCCGGGCGGCGCCCGACTTGGCGGCGCGCTGAGCCTGTCGACCAACCAGCAGACGGTCACGTTCACGCCGTCCGCACCGTTGGCCCCTGGCACCACGTACACCGGCAGCATGCTGATCACGGACACCAACGGGAACACCATGCCGTCGGCCTACGTCTGGTCGTTCACGACGACAACGACGGCGACATGTCCGTGCTCGCTGTTCAGCGCGGCGACGGTGCCGACCGTGATCAACACGAACGACCCGAACCCGTACGAACTGGGCGTGAACTTCACACCGACGTCCAACGGCACCATCACGGGCGTGAAGTTCTACAAGGGCTCGCAGAACACCGGCACGCACACCGGTTCGCTGTGGTCGTCCAACGGCACACTGCTGGCGACCGGCACCTTCGCGAACGAGACGGCCAGCGGGTGGCAGACGCTGACCTTCACCACCCCGGTGGCGGTGGTCGCGGGGACGACGTACGTCGCCTCCTACACCACGACGACCGGCTTCTACTCCAGTGACAACGGGTACTTCAACAGATCCGGGGTGAGCAGCCCACCGTTGTCCGCGGGGGCCAACGTGGCCGGCGCACCGAACGGCGTGTACGCCATCGGCAGCGGATTCCCGACGAACTCCTTCGGTGGCTCGAACTACTGGGTGGACGTGGTGTTCCGCTAGCAGCCACAGACACCCGCCAACCGCGGCCGGGCAGCCCACTCGGGTTGCCCGGTCGCTGGATCTGGGGACACTTCGGACAGTCAGCGCCCGCGCGGAAAGGTATGGTCGCCAGCCAATGGGACAGCAGGAGACCGAACGGCCGCTGGTGGTGTTGGCGTCCGGGGTGAGCTGGGACGGGGTCAGGGGGTCGGAACGGGCCCTGACCGAGGCGCTGAGCCGGTTCACCGACGTGCTGTGGGTGGACCCGCCGCTCTCCCCCGCGACACCGAAGCGCTACCGGCGGTTCGGCGCGCCGGGGCCGTCCTGGCGCCCCAGCCTGCGCACCGAGCGTGCGGGCCTGCACCGGCTCACCCCGGTGGTGCTGCCCGGCCTTACCCGGCCGGTGGTCCGGACCGCTACGTGGCCGCTCGTCCGTGCCCAGGCGCGGTGGGCGCTGCGGCGGCTGGACCGCAAGCCCCTCGTGGTGATCGCCTGTTCACTCGACGACGTGCTGCGCGGCTGGCCGGCCGGCACCGCGACCGTGCTGTACGGGACGGACGACTGGGTGGCCGGCGCCGAGCTGATGGGCCAGTCGGCGGCGCGTCTGCACCGGCAGGAGCGGCGTGCGGTGCGCGCGGCCGACCTGGTGCTCGCGGTGACCCCGCAGCTCGCCGACCGGTGGCGGGCGTTGGGCACCGAACCCGCGCTGCTCCCCAACGGATGCGACCCGGAGGCGTATCTCGCCGTCGACACCGTGGCGCCCGCGCCGCTGCCGGCCGGGTTCCCGACTCCGGTGGCGGGCGTGGTCGGCCAGCTCAACGACCGGTTGGACGCGGACCTGCTGGCCGCGGTCGCGGACACCGGGCTCGGCCTGCTGCTGGTGGGGCCGCGTGATCCGGGTTGGCTGCCGGACCGGTGGGCCGAGCTGACCAGCCGGCCGAACGTGCACCATGCCGGCGCGGTGCCGTTCGCGGAGCTGCCGCGCTGGCTGGCCAGGATCGACGTCGGCCTCACGCCGTACACGGACACCGCGTTCAACCGGGCGTCCTTCCCGCTCAAGACCCTTGAGTACCTGGCGGCCGGGCGGCCCGTCGTCGGCTCCGATCTGCCGGCCACCAGGGGGCTCGCCGAGGAGAGCGAAGACGTGACGGCCGTGTCGGGCGCGTCCGATTTCGCCCGGCGGGTCCGTGCTGCCGTCGTCCCGGCATCCCCAGCGGCCGTACAGCGCCGACGAGACGTGGCAGGCCGGCATTCCTGGGCGGCCCGCGCCACCCGGCTGGCCGAACTGCTCGACCTGGCAACGGGTGCCGATCTCATGGCGGGTACGCCCAGGTGATGGACCTCGCTGCAACGAACCCGGCCGCGGAATCGATGCACACAACAGACGAGCCGCCGTGCGGTGGCCGATTGGAGATTCCATGATCCCGGTCATGCGGCCGTTGCTCGGCACGGCGGAGGCGGACGCGCTGGCCGAGGTGATCGGCAGTGGATGGGTGGCGCAGGGGCCCAAGGTGGCCGAGTTCGAGCGCCGCTTCGCCGAGTACGTCGGTGCCGCGGAAGGCGTTGCCGTGTCGTCGTGTACGGCCGCCTTGCACCTCGCGCTGCACGTGCTCGGGATCGGGCCGGGCGACGAGGTGATCGTGCCGTCGTTCTCGTTCATCGCGTCCACCAACGCGGTCCGCTACTGCGGTGCCACACCGGTGTTCGCGGATGTGGACCCGTTGACCGGCAACCTGTCCGCGGCCACGGTCGGCCCGCTGCTGACCGAGCGCACCAAGGCCGTCATGGCGGTGCACCAGGGCGGCATGCCGGCGGACGTGGACGCGTTGCGCTCGTGTTGCGGGGATGTGCCGGTGGTGCAGGACGCGGCGTGCGCGGCGGGCTCGACGTATCGCGGCCGCTCGGTGGGTGCCGGCGCGCTGCTGGCGGCGTGGTCGTTTCACCCGCGCAAGCTGCTGACCACCGGTGAGGGTGGCATGCTCACCACCGACGATCCCGCTCTCGCGGCCCGGTTGCGGCGGTTGCGCGAGCACGGCATGAACGTGTCCGCCGCCGACCGGCACGCGGCCGGCAAGCCGATCGTCGAGCAGTACCTGGAAACCGGCTTCAACTACCGGATGACCGACCTCCAGGCCGCTGTCGGCATCGTCCAACTGGGACGGTTGCCGGAGCTGGTGGAGTGGCGGCGGGCGATGGCGAAGCGCTACCACAAGCTGCTGGCGGAC
>DATBCR010000831.1:0-3055 GCA_036270375.1 Pseudonocardiaceae bacterium
CAGGTCCGCCTCCAGATCCATGGCGCCATCAAGCATCTCGATCGGATAGCCGGTCTTGTCCGCGACCACCGCGAGCAGCAGCCCGAGGTCGAGCGCGGGCGCCGGAGCCGGGGTTTCCGCCACCGGCACGGATTCCACCGGGACGTACGGTGCCATCGGCGGCGGCGCCGGCAGGCTGACGACGTCGGCAACAGGCGGCGCGGTGTAGCCGCTGACCGGGATTTGGCTGCTGGGCGGGATGTGGGTGCCGGGTGTGGCGAACGCGGCGAAGGTGTTCTCGGCCAGTTGTAAGAACGTGCGGTGCGCGTCGCCGATGACACGCTGGAAGTGCATGTGCGCCTCGGCGGTCTGGCGTTGCAGCTCCGCGACCGTGGCGAGCCACTGCGCGTTCGGTTCCGGCTCGGGCATCGTCACAGGCTCCAGACGGACGGGAAGCGGCGGCTCGGCGGTGCGATAGCCGGTTCCATTGACGGGCATGGACATTCGGGCGGCCGGTCGCGGCGGCACCGAGATCGAGCGCCGCGACAACCCGGACAGGTCCATCGGCACACCCCGGTCGGCAAGGCGTGTCATGGCTTCATTCCAAGCCGTGACACCGTCTCGTCCCCGCCGATCCAGGCTCACGGCAAGGTGATCACGCTCGCCGAGGATCTGCCCGACAAGACCGGTCAGCGCGGCGCCCGCACCCACCTCGACGAACACGCGCACGCCATCGGCATACATCGTGTCGATCTGGTCGGAGAACCGAACCGGCGCGGTCGGATGCTCGGCGAGCCGTGCGCGCACGACATCCGGATCACGGTCGTAGACCCGGGCGTCCGCGTTGCCGTAGACGTCGATTCCGGGCGCCGCCAACGTCAATCCGTCCAGGAACCGGCGAAACGGCTCCGTCGCGGACGCCATCAACGGACTGTGGAAGGCGGCCGACACGGCGAGACGCCGTGCCGCGATTCCGTTCGACGACAGCTTTCCCTCCAGCGTGGCGATCGCGTCGACGGTGCCGGACACCACGGTCTGGCGTGGCGCGTTGACGTTCGCCAGCCATACACCGTCCAGGCTCATCGACGTGACCGTGGCCGCGTCCGCCGCCACCGCGAGCATGGCGCCGCCGGTCCCCGCCATCAACTCGCCCCGATACCTGGCCAGCCGCAACAGAGTCGCGGCATCCATGGCACCGGCGGCGTGCAACGCGACCAGCTCACCGAGGCTGTGCCCGGCAACGCATGTCGGCTCGATCCCCACTGCCGCGAGCATCGCCAACAGCGAAAGGCTGTGTGCCGCAAGGGCTGGCTGCGCCCAACTCGTTTCGGTCAGCCGGTCCAGGGCCGCCGAGCCGTTCGAGAAGTCGTGTGGGGGGAACACCACATCGTGCAGGCCGAGGTCGATGTCGGCGGCGCGGTCCCACACGTCCTGCGCCGGCGGAAACGCCATGGCCACGTCACCGCCCATACCCACGTACTGCGCGCCCTGCCCGGGAAAGAGAAAGGCGACGGCCTCCCGCCGCGACCCCAGCGCCAACGCGGGCCGTGGCGCCGCCGTGGTCTGATACTCCTCGATCGCGACATGGAAGTTGGAGCCACCGAAGCCGAAACTCGACACCGACGCCCGGCGCGCGTGATCACCGGGCCGCGTCCACGGCCGGGCGGTCGTGTTGAGGTAGAACGGACTGCGTTCAAACCCGAGTCGGCTGTTGGGCTGCCGAACCTTGATCGTCGGCGGCAGAACCTTGTGGTGCAGCGCCAGAATCGCCTTCACCAGCCCGGCCGCGCCGGCCGCCGCCTTCGTGTGCCCGATCTGCGACTTCACCGTGCCCAGCGCGCACCACTGGGTGTCCGACCGGCCGCTCGCACCGAACACCTCGCGCAGCGACGCGAATTCGGCGGCGTCTCCGGCCTGCGTCGCGGTGCCGTGTGCCTCGACGAGTTCCACCGTGTCCGGACCGTAGCCGGCCGCATCGTACGCCCGCCGCAGCGCGCGGACCTGGCCGTCCGGCATCGGTGCGTAGATCGCGCCACCGCGGCCGTCCGACGACGAGCCGATCCCGCGGATCACGGCGTAGATCCGGTCGCCGTCCCGCTCCGCGTCGTCCAACCGCTTGAGCGCCAGCATCGCGACGCCCTCGCCGAGGATGGTGCCGTCGGCGTCCTCGGCGAACGGCCGTACGTCCCCGGTCGGCGACAGGGCGGGCGTCTTGCTGAAACACACGAACATCAACGGATTGTTGGTCGCGTCGACCCCTCCGGTGATCACCAGGTCGGCCTGCCCCAGGGACAACTCGTTGACACCGGCCGCGACCGCAGCCAGCGAACTCGCGCACGCCGCGTCCACGGTGCAGTTCGTGCCGTGCAGGTCGAGGCGGTTCGCGATCCGCCCCGCCACCACGTTCGACAGCAGGCCGGGGAAGGTCGCCTCCTGCCACGGCACGTACCGCGCGGCGATCCGATCGCACACGGCAGCCGCCGTCGACTCGTCGATTCCCTCTTCCCGCAACGCCTTCAGCCACACCGGACGCTGGATCCTGGCATCCATCGTGCCCACCCGGCTCAGCGTGGAACTACCGAGGATGACGCTGACCCGTTCCCGGTCCAGCGAACCGGCCAGGTTCCCCTCGAGGTCCGCGAGCAGTTCGTCGGCCACCACGAGACCCAACAGCTGGCCCGGATCCAGCGCCGGCAGTGTGGCCGGCGGCAGCCCGTGCGCGAGCGGATCGAAGTCGATCTCGGGCAGGAACGCACCCCGGCGGCAGTACGTCTTGTCCTGGGCTTCGGGATCGGGGTCGTAAAAGTCGTCGACCGGCCAATGCGACGCCGGCACGTCGGTGACCAGGTCCCGGCCGGTGACGATGTTGCGCCAGAACTCGGCCGCGTCCCGGGCTCCCGGCATCAGCGCCGCGATACCCACCACCGCGATTGACATAGTTCCCCTCACGACAACAGGCGCGGGCGGTGGACGAACGCCTCGTCTGGCACCGGGACACCGTAGGTCCGCAGCTGGTGCGCCCGTGTCACGGCCGCCGCGCCCTCCAGCAGGTTCAGCGCGATCTGCACGACCGTGC
>DATBCR010000832.1:0-4951 GCA_036270375.1 Pseudonocardiaceae bacterium
CCACTCCCACTGCTGCTTCGCCCGGCCGGCCGTGACCACCGCGATGATCAGGTCGTCGGGCGTGTGGAAGGTGGCCATCTGGCCGATCATCGCGCGGGCCAGCGCGCGGACCTGGTCCTTCTCCCATTGCAGGCCCACCGCGGCGAAACTACGCAGCGCGATGGACACCGGCAGGTCCGGCACGATCGAGTGCGCCCGCACGAACCGGCGCAACGCGAGGGTGGCGATCGGCTCCAGTTCCTCCACCGGGCCGGTCTGCGGTGGCACCAGCCGGGTGTCCAGCCGCTGCGAGCCACGGCCGACCCGCAGGTGCATGAAGTCCGAGTCGGCCGATCGGCGTTCCCACATCCGGCGGCTGGTCGCGATCGACCACAGCGTCTGCGGGTCCGGGTGCGCCCACTCGCGTTCGGCGCGCTGCTCGTTGGTCGCCTCGCGGGCGCGTTCCCGCATCTGGCCGAGGTACCGCAGGTAGTCCTTGCGGTCCTCGTTCATCTCGCCCTTTTTGTTGCCCCGCCCGCCGCCGGCCATCATGCCGACGGTGCCCATCATCATCATTCCGCCCATCAGCAGCGTGGACGGATTGTTCCTGCTGATGACGAACATGAAGGCCATCATCCCGATGGACATGAAGATCATCACGCCGGGCAAGAGCTTCATCATGATGTTGCCGGGGATGGTCCTCGGCACCTCGGGCGGCGGTTCAAGGTGCACCTCGCCACCGGGGCGGCGCGGGGCGGCCAGCCGCGCTGTCCGCTTGAACTGAAGCGTGCTCACCGAAGGACTACCTTTCGGGGTTGATCCACTCCTGAGGGGCGACTAGCCCGCACTGACGACCGTAGCCCCTGACCGGGGGCCGGACGTGGCGAACGGGACAAAAGACCAGGTCTGCTTGGTCCAATCCGACATGTTCACCCGAACCGTCCAACGGCTGCGGCCGGTAAGGCCATACTAGGCCGTGCACGGCTCTCGACAGACCGTTACCGACCCGAACCGAGGAGAAGGGGGCGCTGGTGGCGACCGGAACGACGGTGTTCAGCCGGGTAACGGTGGTGGCACCTCGGACGCGCATCGACGTCGCACTGCCGGCGGACGTCGCCGTGGCCGACCTGCTGCCGATGCTGCTGGACATGGCCAAGGAGGCCACCCCGGATGGCGGCGCGCGGCACGGCGGCTGGTGCCTCGCCCGACTGGGTGAGAACCCACTCGACCCGAGCCGCACCCTGGCCTCCCTCGGCGTCGTCGACGGCGACCTGCTGCAGCTGCGCCGCCGGTCGGAGAATCCGCCGCCACCGCTGTACGACGACGTGGTGGACGCCATCGCCGAGTCCACCCCGGCCAGCTACCGGCCGTGGACCAAGCAGACCGCGCACCGGATCGGCCACACGGCCGCAGGCCTGGCGCTGGTGCTCGGCGCGGTCGCCGTGCTGCTGTCCGGTCCGTTCGCCGGTGGCGGCAACGGAATCGCTGCAGCCATCGCGGCCGGGGTGACGGCGATCATCGCGGTGACTGTCGGCGCGACCATCGCGCACGCCTACGAGGCCAAGACCACCGGCGTGCTGATCGCGGCCACCGGCGGGCTGCCGATGGCGTTCGTGTGCGGGCTCTACGTCGTGCCGGGCTCACCCGGACGGGCGAACTTGTTGCTGGCCTGCGTTTTCGTGCTGATCGTCGCGTCCGGCTCGATCATGGTGGTCGGGTCGGGAATCACGGTGTTCGTCGCGGCGGCCACCGCCAGCGGTCTCGGCGCGGTGGCGTTCCTGATCGCGACGCTGATCGCGGAGCCGACACCCGGGATCGCGGCCGGCGCGGCCGCGGTGGCCCTCGCGGCCCTGTCGATCCTGCCGAGGGTGACGATCCAGCTAGCCAAACTGCCGTTGCCGACCGTGCCGAGAGACGCCGACGACCTGCGCGAGGACTCCGGCTTCCCGGACTTCCGGGTGATCGAGCGGCGCACCGGTATGGCGCACGAGTACATGACCGGCATGATCGTCGGCTGCGGTGTCACGGCCGCGCTGTCCGCAGTGCTCGCGGCCAGCGGCCCCGGCTTCTGGGGGGTCATCGAGGGCGCCGCGGTGGCGGCAGTGCTGCTGCTGCGCGGCCGGACGTACGCCAACGGCGCGCAGGCCGTCGCGCTGCTGCTCACCGGCATGCTGGCGGCCGGTGGCCTGCTGGTCGGCTGGCTGGTCGAGGCGACGACGCTGAACCGGCTGGTGATGGTGTTCGGCGTGCTGATCCTGGTGGCCGCTGGCACGCTGGTGATCGGCATCGTGTTCCCGGAACAACGGTTCTCGCCCGTGCTGCGGCGGGCGGTGGACGTGTTGGAGGCGCTGCTGATCGTCTCGGTGCTGCCGCTCGCGCTGGCCGTGATGAACCTCTACGGCAACGTCCGGCACATGCACTTCGGCTGAAGTTCCGACGGGGGAACGTTTCCGATGACCCGCTTACGGCAGGTCCGCACCACGACGGCCATCGCGGCAGCCGCTCTGCTGGTGGTCCTCGGCCCGGCCGGCGCGCCCGCGTTCGCCGACACCCCGGGGCCGTCGTGGCTGCCGCCGCCCGTGGACATGCCGGCGCTCGGTTCGCTGCCGCCGGAGAACCCAAGGGGCGCACCGGATGCCACGTTCACTCAGAACACGAACAGCCACTGCATGTCCGGCAACAACAGCGCTGACCAGAACGGGCAGCGGGCGCCGGGTGGAACAGGCCGTCCGGACGGAACGCACGTAAAGTCGGATGGTCGTCGGGTCGGATCGGCGTCACGTCACGGAACGCGGGGAGCGCATGGCCACTAGCAGGCACGCCGGGCGCCGGTGGCTGTTCGCCGTGCTGGTCGCCGTGGTGTTGATGGCTCCGGTCGCCGGCACCACGGCAGCCGCGGACACACCCACGTCCAGCACGGCGCAGCCGGACGCGTCGTCGTGGCAGCCGCCCGCTGTCGACATGACGGCGCTGCCCGCGGACGGCCCGCCCGGCCCGGGGACCGGCGTCACGTACACCCAGAAATCCGGGTGTATCACGTCCCACACCAACGGCGTCCAACTGCCGGACGAGCCGGCGGCGCAGGCGATGCTGAACATCAAGACCGCACAGCAGTTCGCCACCGGCACCGGCGTGACGGTCGCGGTGATCGACACCGGCGTGAACAAGCACCCGTTCCTGACCGACCACAACCGGTTGCGCGGCGGCGGCGACTACATCACGCCGAGTGCCACCAGCGACGGCACCATCGACTGCGACGGCCACGGCACGCTGACCGCCGGCATCGTCGCCGCGAACACCGCCAACACCGGCCTCGCCTTCACCGGCGTGGCACCGGCCGCGACAGTCATCGCGATCCGGCAGACCAGCACCCTGTTCACCGCACAGGTCGGCGGCCAGGACACGGGACTCACCGCCGGCACACCGGGCACCCTGGCCAGCGCGATCGTGCACGCGGTGAATCTGGGCGCCAACGTAATCACCACATCAGTGGATACCTGTCTGCTGACAGCGGACGCGGTCACCCAGATGAACCACCCCGGCTCGCAGGAGAAGGCGCTGCAGGCGGCCATCCACTACGCGGTCGAGCACAACGTGGTGGTGGTCAACTCGGCCGGCAACACGGCGTCCCAGCCCGAGGGCAACGGCCAGCAGTCGACGGCGTCGAACAATCTGTGTGCGTCGGTGCAGCAGAACAACAATCCGAACCCGAACAACGTGCAGGAGATCGAGATCCCGGCGATCTACTCGGACGACCTGCTGTCGGTGGCGTCGGTCAGCCCGTACACCGGGGCGGTGTCGACGTTCTCGGTGTGGGGCCCGTGGGTGAACATAGCGGCCCCCGGCGAGGGGATCACGTCGGTCGATCCGGGGCAGGGCGGGGCAGGGCTGGCGAACCTGTTCGCGGAGCCGGGCAGCAACAGCCAGCCCGGGCTGATCCAGGGCACCAGTTTCGCGGCGCCGTACGTGGCCGGGGTGGTCGCGCTGGTGCGGTCGAGGTTCCCGGATCTCAACGCCCGCCAGGTGATCACGCGGATCGAGGCCACCGCGCAGCATCCGTCCGGGCCGGGTGGGCGGAACAACCAGATCGGCTACGGCATCATCAACCCGGTCGCCGCGCTGACCGCCGTGATCCCCGGACAGAACGGCGTACCGGCGATCCACAACACACGGATACCGGCGGTGCTGCCGCTGGCGGCGACCAAGGACTGGGTGCCCGTCCGGGTCGCGCTGATCGGTACGGTCGGCGGGATTGTGTTGCTGCTGGGCACTTTGTTCGTGGTGCGGACCGTGCGCAGGCGCAACCCGCCGTCGAGCTGAGGATGACGATCACCCGATCGTGATCTTGCGCCGATTCGAACTGATGTTCGACAATGGTCGCATGGTGATCAAACAGACGGCGTCGTCCCAGCATCGCGACACGCCGACACGTTCCTTCGCGCTGGCGTGCCGACGCCAGCCAAGTAGTCAGTCCTCGCCGATGGTGGAGCTGCGGTTACCGAAGGTCTATGGCCACATACTCCTTAGCGCGGGCGCGCCGCCGGCGGCCAAGTGGTCAGTCCTCGCCGATGGTGGAGGTGCGCTCACCGAAGGTCTATGGCACATACTCCTTAGCGCCGACACTCCGAGGGCAGCCAAGTGTCAGCCCTCGCCGACGGTAGAGGTGCGGTTACCAAAGGTCTATGGCCACATACTCCTTAGCGCGGGCGCGCCGAGGGCAGCCAGGAGTCAGTCCTCGCCGATGGTGGAGGGCGCGGTTCGTTCCGGTTTACCGAAGATCTCGTGGGGGTCGCCGGTGACGCGGATCTTGGATTTGTGTTCCTGGTCGCCGCCACCCTGGCCGCCGCGCGCACCACCCATGCCGCCCATCGGCATGCCGCCGCTGCTGCTGCCTCCACCGCTATTGCCTCCGCTCCCGGGCGCGGCCTGGCCGGGGGCGGGTGATGCGGTGCCGGGAACCTGAGTGGGCGGG
>DATBCR010000833.1:0-6845 GCA_036270375.1 Pseudonocardiaceae bacterium
CCTCCGTGCCGGAATGGCCGAGCTGCTCAACCAATCCGCCAACGCCGACGCCGCCCGTGCGACCGAATACCTCTACACCACGCTCCTACGCCAGCTCGTCCCGGACGAGGCCCGCATCCTCGCCGCCCTCGCCGACGGCACCCCCCGGCCGGCCGTTGACGTCATCGTCCGCACCACCCTCGGCGCTACGCAGCGCACCGTCCTGCGTAACGCCTCCTCCGTCGGCAAGCAGGCCGGTGTGTCAGCGCCCGGTGACGTGCCCGCCTACCTGACCCGCCTGTACCGCATGGGTGTCGTCGACATCGGTGACGAGGATCCAGCGCTGTCCGAGCAGTACGACATCCTCCTCACCGACCAGGTGGTGCGCGCCGCCGAGGAACAGGCGCGGCAGGCCCGCAAGGGCGCGGCCCGGATCGTGCGGCACACCGTGGCCATCTCCGCTCTGGGCAGCCGGTTCTGGGCGGCAAGCGATCCGACGATCGGCAACCTGCCGCGTCGCCAGATCGACGAGCCTTCCGGCTAACCGCAAGCGGACGGGGGATCATGAACCTGCACGCCGTGTTCGACGACGTCGGCGCGCACTGGTACATCTACCTGTCCATCCCGCTGATGGCCGCGGTGATCGGCTACGTCACGAAGCTGGTCGCGATCCGGATGATGTTCCGTCCCTTGGACTTCGTCGGTCGCAAGCCGTTCGGATGGCAGGGCGTCGTGCCGCGGCGGGCGGCTCGGATGGCGAGCGTCGCGGTCGAGATGATGACCAACCAGCTGATCTCGCCGGCCGACGTCGTCCGCCGGCTCGACCCGGAACGGATCGCCAAACAGCTCGCCGATCCGCTGCGGGCCGTGGCGGGCGAGCTGGCGCGGGAGATCGCCGAGGAGTTCCAGCCCGGCCTGTGGGACTCGCTGCCGGACCCGGTGCGTCGGCTGGCGGTCCGGCGACTCCGTGCCGAGGCGCCGAAACTGACCGTGTCGGTGCTGCGGACCGTGCAGGACAACGTCGAGTCGGTGTTCGACCTCAAGGACATGGTCGTCACGAACCTGGTGCGGGACAAGGCTTTGCTCAACCGGATGTTCACCGAGGCCGGGCACAGGGAGTTCCAGTTCATCGCACGGTCGGGGCTGATCTTCGGCGCGCTGATCGGTGTCGTGCAGACGATCGCGTGGGCGCTGTTCAAGGAACCGCTGATCATGCCGGTGTTCGGCGCGATCACCGGCTGGTTCACCGACTGGCTCGGCCTGAAGATGATCTTCTACCCGGCCCGGCCGACCCGCTACCTCGGCCTGCTCACCTGGCAGGGTATGTTCCACAAGCGGCGTGACGAGGTGTCCGTCGCCTACGCCACCCTGATCGCCGACGAGATCATCACGCCGCGCAAGGTCATCGAGGCCGTCCTGAACGGACCGCTGAGCGACCGGCTGTTCGCGATGATCCAGCGCGAGGTCCAACACGTGGTGTCCCGGCAGGTCGGCGTGGCCCGGCCGTTGGTGCTGTTCGCCGTCGGCTCCAACCGGTACCAGCGGATGAAGCACCTGATCGCGGAGCGGGCGCTGGAGCTGATGCCGGAGTCGCTCAACCACATCGAGGACTACGCCCGGGACGCGATGGACATCCGCAACCTGCTGATCGTCAAGATGCGTGAACTCACCGCCGAGGAGTTCGAGGGCCTGCTGCGGCCGGCGTTCCAACAGGATGAGTGGATCCTGATCACGGTCGGTGCCGTGCTCGGCTTCGCCGTCGGTGAGATTCAGTCCATCGTGTTGGAGACGCTGGCCCGCTGATCGGTCAGTGGGGGAAACTCTTTGCCACGTCAAGGAAAGTGTCATTCTCTGCGGGCTCGCCGATGGTCACCCGCGCGCCGTCGCCCGCGAATGCCCGCACGATCACCTTGTGGTCCAGGCAGTGCTCGTTGAACGCCATGGTCCGTGCGCCCAGTGGCAGCCACACGAAGTTCGCCTGGCTCGACGGCACCTCGTACCCCATCGCGACCAGTTCCGACCACACCCGCGCCCGCTCGCCGATGATCTGCCGGCACCGCGCCATCAGCTCGTCCTCGGCGTCCAGCGACGCGATCGCGGCGACCTGCGCGAGCGAGTTCACGCCGAACGGCACGTACGTCTTGCGCACGGCCGAGGTCACCGGCGCGGGCGCGACGCAGTAGCCGACCCGCAGCCCGGCCAGCCCGTACGCCTTGGAGAACGTCCGCAGCACGGCCACGTTGTCGTGTCCGGAGGCCCACGCGCCCTTCGCGACGTCGATGGCGTCCGGCACGTCGGGGTCGTCGACGAACTCCCGGTACGCCTCGTCGATCACGACCAGCACGTCGTCGGGCACCCGGTCGAGGAACCGGCGCAACTCGCCGGAGCGCAGGGCCGTGCCGGTCGGATTGTTGGGCGTGCACGCGAACACCAGCCGGGTGGCGGGCGTGATCGCGGCCAGCATCGCCTCGGTGTCGAGGGTGTGCTCGGCGGTCAGCGGCACCCGCACGGACCGCGCGCCGACCACGGTGGTGAGGATCGGGTACGCCTCGAACGACCGCCAGCCGAACACGACCTCGTCGGCCGGCGTGCACGTGGCCTGCAGGAGCTGTTGGCACAGCGTCACCGAGCCGCAGCCGACCGACAACTGATCCTCGGGCACCCCGAACCGCTGCGCCATCCGAGTGACGAGCGCACCGGCTCCGCTGTCCGGATAGCGGTTCACCTCGACCCCGGCCGCCGCGATCGCGGCCACCACGCTGGGCAGCGGTCCGGCGGCCACCTCGTTGCTGGCCAGCTTGATCGCGCCGGGGATGGTCCGGCCGGGCACGTACTCCGGCAGGTTGTCGAGGTCGGCGCGAGTAAGTGCGGTCACGGTGGCTCCTGGTCACTGGTCGTCCGTAGGTATGACGGTACCCAACCCATCGACCTGCGCCACTGACCGATCGGCTAGGAATGAGCCATGACGGAAGGCGCCCCCGAACTGCTCTGGCAGCCCGACCCGGTACGGGCGAGCGCCACCAGGATGGCCGAGTTCCACCGCTGGCTGCGCGCCGAGCGGAACGTCGACCTGCCCGACTACGACGCCCTGTGGCGGTGGTCGGTGACCGACTTGGCCGGCTTCTGGTCCTCGGTGGCCGATTTCCTCGGGGTCCGGTTCCACGAGCGCGCCGACACCGTGCTCGGATCCGCGGACATGCCTGGCGCGCAATGGTTTCCCGGCGCCACGCTGAACTACGCCGAACACGCGCTCGCACACGGCGCCGACACCGACCCGGCCCTGGTGTGCCACCGCGAGGACGGCCGGACGGAACGGCTGACGTACGGCGAACTGCGCGCCGAAGTCGGTTCCGCACGGGCGGGTCTGGTCGCGTTGGGCGTGCGCCGTGGCGACCGGGTGGCGGCGCTCGTGCCGAACTCGCCGGACACCGTGGTCGCGTTCCTCGCCGCCGCCAGCCTCGGTGCCACGTGGTCGTCGTGCTCGCCGGACTTCGGTGTGCGGGCGGTGTTCGACCGGTTCACGCAGATCGAGCCGACCGTGTTGATCGCCGTGGATGGCTATGTGTACAACGGAAAACGCTTCGACATCCGGCCGACGGTAGAACGCCTGCGGGCCGAGGTGCCTGGCCTGAAGGCCACCGTGCTCGTCGACTACACAGGTACCGGTGGCCTGTCCGACGACGGCCCGGTCCCTGTGGTGTCGTGGACCGACTTGCTCGCTTCGCATGCGGGTGCCCCGTTGGCGTTCGATCCGGTGCCGTTCGATCATCCGCTGTGGGTGCTGTACTCGTCCGGCACGACCGGGCTGCCGAAGGGCATCGTGCAGGGGCACGGCGGGATCGTGCTGGAACACCTCAAAGCCCTTGCGCTGCACTGTGATCTGGGGCCGGGGGAGACGTTCTTCTGGTTCACCACGACCGGCTGGATGATGTGGAACTTCCTGGTGTCGGGCCTGTTGGTCGGCGCGACGGTCGTGTTGTTCGACGGCAGCCCCGGCCACCCCGACCTGGCCGCGCTGTGGCGGTTGGCGGAACGGGAGCGGATCACGTACTTCGGCACGTCCGCGCCGTATGTGCAGTCGTGCCTCAAGGAGGGTTTGCGGCCGGTCGACCGGTTCGACCTGTCCGCGTTGCGGGCGGTCGGCTCGACCGGCGCACCGCTGTCCCCGGAAGGCTTCCGGTGGCTGGCCGACGCGGTCGGGCGGCACGTGCAGATCTGCAGCGTGTCCGGCGGCACGGACCTGTGCACGGCGTTCGTCGGGTCGGCGCCGGACGTGCCGGTGTGGCTCGGTGAGCTGTCCTGCCGGTCGCTTGGCGCGGCCGTTGCGGCCTACGACGAGGAGGGCAATCCGGTCGTCGAGCACGTCGGCGAGCTGGTGATCACCGAGCCGATGCCGTCCATGCCGGTGTACTTCTGGCACGACGAGGACGGCAGCCGACTGCGCGAGGCGTACTTCGACATGTACCCCGGCGTGTGGCGGCACGGCGACTGGATCCGGATCACCGACCGAGGCTCCGCCGTGATCTACGGCCGCAGCGACTCGACCCTGAACCGGGGCGGCGTACGGATGGGCACGGCGGAGTTCTACCGGGTGGTGGAGAACGTGGACGAGGTGGTGGACTCGCTGGTCATCGACACGTCCAGCGTCGAACGGACGGATGGCGAGTTGCTGTGTTTCGTGGTTCTCGCACCGGGTGTGACGTTGGCCGCCGTGGAGCCCCGACTGCGTGCCGACCTGCGCGAACAGCTCTCACCACGACACGTACCGAACCGGTTCGTCGCGATCGAAGCGGTGCCGAGGACGCTGAACGGCAAGAAGTGCGAGGTCCCGGTGAAGAAGATCCTCGCCGGCACCCCGGTCGACCGCGCGATCAGCCGCGACGCGCTCCGTGACCCGGAGTCGCTGAGCCCGTTCGTGGCCATGGCGGACGGACACGATCGTCCCGAGCGGTGACCGCCGTACCTGAGCGTGGTCGGCGGGGCTGCTTTGCGTCCCCAGCCAGCCGCTGTGTACGCTGATCGCCGAGTGGTCAAGGGCTCCGGGAGGCTTCGCCTAGTCTGGTCTATGGCGCCGCACTGCTAATGCGGTTGGGGGCAACACCCCCTCCCGGGTTCAAATCCCGGAGCCTCCGCAACACCGGCCCCGCCGGAGACAACTGAACAGGCGCCCGTAGCTCAACGGATAGAGCATCTGACTACGGATCAGAAGGTTGGGAGTTCGAATCTCTCCGGGCGCGCAAGATGATCAGCCCCGAGCTGCGGCGATATGGTTCTGGCATCCGACTGTGTATGTCCCTTGTGGACGATGGGTTTCATGTGGGTGCCCTCGGGTGCTGTCTGCTCTGTGACGACGCGACTAGTGGTGGGTTGGTGAGCCGCACCTTCTCGTGCTTCGAGGGCGCCCTGCGAGCCTGCGCACCTGCCACGGGTCGGAGGGTGGATCGGTTGCGGCGGCCTTTCCTGCGGAGGGTAGCGCGGGTCCGTTGCGTGGCGGCGAGGACGAGGTCCGCAGTGGTGTCGGCGGTGCGCCGTTGGGAGAGCGGCTACACGCTGGTGTAAGTGTCCGCGGTGACGACGATGCTGGAGTGCTCGAGCAAGTCTTGCAGGATCTTCAGGTCGGCGCTGGCCTCATGGGCCAGCGACGCGGCACCGTGGCGCAGGTCGTGCAGCCGAACCGGCGGCAGTCCGCTGCGCTGGATGAGGAAGCGGAACCGGCCGCTGGCATAACCGGGGTGAATCGGGCTGCCGTCCATACGCACGAACACGTAGCCGGAGTCGACCCAACCCTTGCCGGATGCCTCGCGACGGGCCTGCTGGTCGCGTTGGCGTTGCCGATAGTCGCGCAGGACCCACACGGTGTCCCGGTCCAACGCGACCGCCCGTCGGCCGGCGCTGGTCTTGGGGTCGCCCTCGACGACGGTATAGCCGGCGGTCGTGCGGTCACGTTCGACGAACAGCACCCCGTTGTCGAGGTCGAGTTCGGTCCAGCGCAGCCCGCAAACCTCGCTGCGGCGCAGCCCACGCAGCGCGCTGAGCCACCAAAAGCGAACAACGCGTCGTCGGCGACACTGTCTAGAAACCGGCCGAGCTGCTGCGGGGTCCACACCGCGACCGGCGGGTGCTCACCGGTGCGTTCCCAGGCGTGCACGCGTTCGTCGGTCCAGACCTGGGCGTGGGGTTGCGGTAGCCGTGCACGGTGACGTGCCGGGCGGGATTGGTCTGGATCAGCCCCTACTTCACAGCGAGGTTGAGTGCGGCGCGCAGCGTGGTGCGCAGGGGCTGCAGGGCGGAGGCGGACTGCGGTCGGCCTTTGGTGTTGGTGGTCGCGGCGATCTGGTCGAAGACGGTGCGCAGCAGCCGCCCGCCCAGGTCAGCGAGCCGGTAGCAGCCCAGGCGGGGATGAGCATCCGTTCGACATCGCAGGTGTAGTGCAGCCGTGTGGTCGGCCGGTTCGTGGTGTGCTGTTGCAGCCAGTGCCGCAGCCAGCGCGTGACAGTCCACCCTCGCGGTTCGCTGCACCGTGGTCGCGGCCAGCAAGGCGTCGCGTGCGCGTCGGGCGGTGGCGTGGGAGGGGAAGCCGCCACGTCGCACGCGTTCGGATCGGCCGAGCAGGGTGGGTGCTGAGCAGTGGAATACCAGGTTCCATGGCCTCGTTCTCCCAGCTTGGGGCAGGTTTCTCCAGCCGCTTGCTGTGGCCGTCGCGGCATCCACACCGTTTGAAGATCACACCGGACTCTGACATTTGGTCACCACCTGCACCTTGAAGTTGTGCTCACGTGACGTTGTGATCATGGTGACGTCATGCCCGTCGAGCTCGTTGCCACCCTTTTGGTGAGGTTTGACGGCGCGATTCCTGTTGAGGTACG
>DATBCR010000834.1:0-3151 GCA_036270375.1 Pseudonocardiaceae bacterium
GGCTGTCGCGAACTGGCTGTGGGCATTGCCGCACGGCGGATTTCCGACGGTGGCGGTGTGCACGGAGATCGCGACCCTGATGGCGGACCGGCGAACTGCGAGTGACCGGTACCGATAGTCGAGAGAATGACTGTCATGCGATGTCGGCCCAGGTGAAACCGGCCACTAACCTCACCATCATGGCAGCCGCGATCAGGGTATTCGTCGCCCAACTTGCCGGGCTCCCGGTGTTCGGGCCGGACGGCGAGTCGATCGGTCGCGTGCGGGACATCGTGGCCGGCCTGCGGACCGACCGGCAGCCGCCACGCGCGCTCGGCATCGTGATCGAACTGACGTCCCGGCGGCGGATCTTCGTACCGATGCTGCGGGTCACGTCGATCGAGCCGAACGCCGTCACGCTGGCCACCGGTCGGGTGAATCTGCGCCGATTCAGCCAGCGCCCCAACGAGGTGCTCGTGGTCGGGCAACTGCTGGACGTGCGGGTCAAGCTGCCCGGGTCGTCGGCCGACGGCACCAGCGCCGACGACGTGAACGCGGTCATCGTGGACGCCGCGATCGAGCAGACCCGCACCCGGGACTGGCTGGTCACCAAGCTCGCCGTGCAGGAACGCAACCGGCTGCTGTCCCGGCGCGGCCCGCTGCGGGTGCTGGCCTGGGAGGACACCGCAGGGCTCGGCCTGCCCGACCAGCCGCAGGGCGCGCACCAGCTGGTGGCCGTCTTCGAGGGCATGCGCCCGGCCGACGTCGCGAGCGCCCTGCTGGACCTGCCGGTGAAGCGCCGCTACGAGGTGGCCGACGCACTGGACGACGAGCGCCTCGCGGACGTCATCGAGGAACTGCCCGAGGACGACCAGAAGGACCTGCTCACACACCTCGACGACGAGCGCGCCGCGGACGTGCTTGAGGCGATGAACCCTGACGACGCCGCCGACCTGCTGGCCGAACTGCCGGAACTGGACAAGGACCGGCTGCTCGCGCTGATGGAGCCGGAGGAGTCCGCGCCGGTCAAACGTCTGTTGCAGTACTCGTTCGACACCGCTGGTGGACTGATGACACCCGAACCGGTGATCGTGTCACCTGACGCGACCATCGCGGAGGCGCTGGCCCGGGTGCGCAACGAGGATCTGGCGGTGGCCCTGTCCAGCATGGTGTTCGTGTGCCGTCAGCCGTCCGCCACGCCGACCGGGCGCTACCTGGGGTGCGTGCACATCCAGCGACTGCTCCGCGAACCCCCGTCCGACCTGGTGGCCGGCGCGCTGGACACGGACCTGGCCCGGCTGTCGCCGACCGACCCGCTGGCCGACGTGACCCGGTACTTCGCCGCGTACAACCTGGTGTGCGCGCCGGTGGTGGACGACCAGGACCACCTGCTCGGCGCGGTCACCGTCGACGACGTGCTGGACCATCTGCTGCCGGAGAACTGGCGGGAGACCGGCCGGCACCCGCACGGCCGCGATGTGCACGACAGCGACCCGCACGGCACCGACCCGCACGGCACCGACGACCGTCAGGAGGCGAACCTTGCCTGAGCTGACCACCACCCGACGCCGGCTGGACCAGCCGCGGCGGCCACGACGGCTGTCCATGGAACTCGATCGGGACGCGTTCGGCCGGTTCTCCGAACGGCTGGCCCGGTTCATGGGCACCGGCACATTCCTGTTCTGGCAGACGCTGTTCGTGGTGGTGTGGATCTCGCTGAACCTGGCGGCCGCGTCGCTGCGCTGGGACCCGTACCCGTTCATCCTGCTGAACCTGGCGTTCTCCACCCAGGCGGCGTACGCGGCGCCGCTGATCCTGCTGGCGCAGAACCGGCAGGACGACCGGGACCGGATCTCCCTTGAGGAGGACCGCAGCCGGGCCGCGCGGACCAAGGCGGACACCGAGTTCCTGACCCGCGAGCTGGCGTCGCTGCGGCTGGCCATCGGCGAGATCGCGACGAGGGATTACCTGCGCGGCGAGCTGGACCGGCTGCGGCACGAGCTGGTCGACGAGGTGAAACCACGCAAGCGCAACAAGGGCGGCAAGCCGGACGCGGAGACCCTGCGTGACTCGCCGGCCTGGAACGACGAGCCGGAGCGCCAGCGCAGCTGAACCGCTTTCGGCTACCAGTCCCGTTCGTCGTCGGGCTGTTCGCCGTGGGTGGTGTCGCCCGGTTTCGCGAGGCGTTCGCACGTCCGGCCGAAGGTGACCAGGTCGACGCCCTCCAGCGGTAGGGCGAAGTGCCGGGCGACGCCGGACAGGTGCGTGCCGGTGGCCGCCTTGAGCCGTTCGAAGCCGAGCTGCGTCAGCACCGCGACGACGCCCCGGCCGTCCGAGTCGACCCGGGCGCGGGTCACCAACCCGCCCTTCTCCAGACGGTCCACCAACCGGGTGATACCTGATCGTGAGAGCAGGACCGCGTCCGCCAGCTCGGTCATCCGCAGCCGCTGGCCGGGTGCTTCCGCCAGTTGCACCAACACGTCGTATGAGGCGAGCGACAACTGTTGCGCGGCAAGCAATTCCGTTTCCAGCATCCGGGTGATGTTGGCGTGCGCCCGCAGGAAGGAACGCCACACGTCGAGTTCCGTGCGGCTCAGCATGCGTGCGGTACCCGGGTGAGGCACAGACAGGATGTTACGTACCGCGTCCAGTCACGTGCGCTCAGCCCCGGAAAAACCGACCAATCGGTGAGATGACGCACCGACGGTCGGTGCCCCGACCCACCGGCCGTAACATGAGGTCGGGAGCGCGCCCCCTGGTGGGCGTGCCGATGACCAGCCGTTCGAGATCAGAAGGCCGGTGCACTGGTAGTGACCAGCAGCCAGACCACGTCGCAGGGACCCAGCGTGGCGCAGGTGCGTGCCGCGCTCGCCACCGTGCAGGACCCGGAGATCCGCCGCCCGATCACCGATCTGGGCATGGTCAAGGACATCACGGTCCAGCCCGACGGCACGGTCGCGGTCGCGATCTACCTCACCGTGGCCGGCTGCCCGCTGCGGGACAAGATCACCGCGGACACCACTGCGGCGGTGAGCGCGGTGGCCGGGGTGACCGGGGTGCGGGTGGAACTGGACGTGATGACCGACCAGCAGCGCACCGACCTGCGGAAATCCCTGCGTGGCGACGCGAAGGAAGCGATCGTCCCGTTCGCCCAGCCGGGTTCGCTGACCAG
>DATBCR010000835.1:0-2626 GCA_036270375.1 Pseudonocardiaceae bacterium
CGCAGCAGCCCGGCCTCCTGGCTGCCGAACCGCTGTGCGAACTGCAACAGCGCCCTTGCCACCCGGCCGGGCACGTCGGTGAAGATCAGTTCGGCCAGCATGTTGTTCGTCCGGCGCAGTCTGCGCGCGAGTACCCGCAGCAGCTGCTCGGCGATCTCGGGCCGCTTGGTGATCCACTCGCGCAGCATCGGCCGGTCCATCGCCAGCGCGCGGACCTCGGTGACAGTGGTGGCGCTTGACGTGCGCGGGCCGGGGTCGAAGATCGACAGCTCGCCGAACATGTCGGCCGGGCCCGCGATCCACAGCAGGTTCTCCCGGCCGTCCGGCGACTTGCGACCGAGCTTCACCTTGCCGGCCTGGATGATGTAGAGCCGGTCGCCCGGTTCGCCTTCCGCGAAGATCACGTGCCCTCTCGGGAACTCAACCGGTTCGAGCGACTGGCCGAGCGCCTCCGCTGCCGCGGGCTCGACGCCCTGGAAAATGCCAGCGCGGGCCAGGGTCTCGTCCACGTCATCCCCTCCTGTCTACACGCGGCCGGCCGAACAACACCCGCGCTCGCGCACGGAGCCGGCCGCCGATCACTGCCGTGCAGTTTAGATCGTGTTACGCCGCAGTACGCGCGCCCGGGCGTCCGAAACGCCGGAACGGGTAACGGGGCGTGCCCGAATTACTCCGGTCGGCCGGAGTTGGACAAGGAAACCGGGTCAGACCCGGGCCCGCTGCCGGCGCGGCCGGGTGGCACCCGACCGGCCGTCGTGCCGGCGCAACCGGAACAGCTCCAGCGCCCGACCGATGCCATGCCCGTACAGGGCGCGAACCTCGTCCGGTTGAGCTTGCTCGAGGAATTCCTCGACCTCGTTCTCCCGGACGCTGAGGTTCTTCAGGCGTGCCTCGACCCGCTCCATGAACAGCGCGAAAAGCATGATCAGCAGCGGGATGATCAACACGAACCAGTAAGTCATGGTGGCTCGATTCTCGCGTACCGCGTGCCCGGACTCGCGCCCGGGGGGCTGTCCCGGCGTGCACCACCTTCCCACCGGCCACACCGTGCGGCGACTCGCCACGCCCAATACCCAGGACGCGCCACCCCTACCGTGGGTTGCGACAAGGGCCCCCATACCGGTGAGTACCGGCCACACCGTGGAGTGACATGCGGCGCCCGTACGCTGGACTGGTGTCTCCCGCCGCCACCGCTGCCGAAACGCCGCTCGCGCTCGTCCGCCGGGTCCGCCGGATGACCAAGGTGCTTACCGAGGAGTTCCCGGACGCGCACTGCGAACTGGACTTCACCACACCGTTGGAACTGGCTGTCGCGGTGATCCTGTCCGCGCAGTGCACCGACGTGAAGGTCAACGAGGTGACGCCCGCCCTGTTCGCGCACTACCGCACCGCGGCCGACTACGCGGGGGCGAACCGGGTCGAACTCGAGGAGATGATCCGCCCGACCGGGTTCTACCGGAACAAGGCGAACTCCCTGATGGGCCTCGGCGCCGCGCTGGTGGAGCGGTTCGACGGCGAGGTGCCGCGCAAGCTGGCCGACCTGGTCACCCTGCCCGGGATGGGCCGCAAGTCCGCGAACGTCGTGCTCGGCAACGCCTTCGGTGTGCCCGGTATCACGGTGGACACCCATTTCGGCCGGTTGGTCCGGCGGTGGGGGTGGACGGCCGAGGAGGACCCGGTCAAGGTCGAGCAAGTGATCGGCGAACTGGTGCCACGCAAGGAGTGGACCATGCTGTCGCACCGGGTGATCTTCCACGGCCGGCGGATCTGTCACGCGAAGAAGCCGGCGTGCGGCGTGTGCCCGCTGGCGAAGGACTGCCCGTCGGTCGGCACCGGCCCGATCGAACGGGACAAGGCGGCGGCACTGGTGAAGGGTCCGGAGACCGAGCACCTGCTGGCCATGGCCGAACTGCTGCCGGCGCCGAAGTTGCCGCGCCGGGCCAAGATCGCGAGCCCGGCGTGACCGAACCCGACGGGCGGCGCTCCGTGGCCGGGGGCCGCGTCAGCCGTCCCACCCGATGGCTGCTGGTCGCGCTCGTACTGGCGGCGGCCGTCACGGTCGCAGTATGGCCACGCGGCACCGCCCCCACCGCCGCACCGCCCGTCGCCAAGAACCTGTCCGCGAACCGGGCCAAAGCCGACCTGCCCGCCTGCATTACTACGGCCGACAAAGTCCCGACCTTGACCGGCGTGCACGTCACCTGCCTGGCGACCGGCGACCAGGTCGATCTCGGTGCACTGCTGGCCGGCGGTCCGGTGCTGGTGAACGTGTGGGCCACCTGGTGCCAGCCCTGCCAGCAGGAACTGCCGGTGCTCAACACCTACGCGCACCTGCCCGGCGCCGTCCGGGTGGTCGGGATCCAGGTGCAAAGCGACCAGCGGGACGGCCTTGATCTCTTGGCTGGCCTCGGTGTGCACTTGCCGATGGTGATCGACGAGACCGGTGCCGCGTCCAGGGCACTGCACCTGCCCCCGGCCCTGCCCGCGTCCTACATCGTGCGGCCGGACGGCACAGTGACCCTCGTCGAACACCCCAGCCGCATCCTGCTCACCCTCGACGCGGCCGAGCAGGCCGTCGCCACCTACGCCGGCACCGGGGGAGGTGCCTGACCCGATGTCCGCCGAG